>JAGGSA010000116.1 GCA_021159325.1 Methanomicrobia archaeon
TATCTGTGCTTAAAGAAAAAATTTCAAAAAAAGAGGAGATAGAAAATAAAATAATTTCTCTCAGTAAAGAGATAGAAGAAGTTGCAAAATCGATGCAGGAATTATATAGAATTATTGAAGAAAAAAAAGTATATGCAGAGAAATACGAAGAGGTGAAAGGAGAGATAGAAGAAATGAGAAAATTATATCTTGATCTCGCAAAAAGATATACAGAAAAATCTACAGAACTAAAGACAATAGAAAAGAAAATAGAAGAGTTAGAATCTAAAAAACATGAACTTGAAGAGATAAAGAGATTGATAAGGGATAAAGAGGATAATATACGAAAATACTCCATACTTTCTGAAGCATTTGTTGATATACCTGTGAATATCCAGAATAGATTAAAACCAAGGATAGCATTCGAAACATCGCAGTTGATAGATGAGATGACTGAGGGGAAGTACAGTGAGATACAGTTAGATGAAGATTATGGCATTCTTGTGGGATATGATAATGATTTTTATCCTATCTCAAGATTTTCAGGAGGTGAGAGAGATCTGATAAACCTATGTCTGAGAATAGCAATCTCAAGAGTCCTTGTTTCTCTGTCATCTGAGCATGGTTTTTCACATATCAGATCACTTTTTCTCGATGAAGTTTTTTCAAGTCTTGACCATGAGAGGAGGAAAAATTTACTCAAAGCCCTGTATAGACTGAAAAATCATTTTGAGCAGATACTCGTTATCACCCATGTGGAAGATATAAAAACATCTGTTCCCTACTCTATATACGTAGAGGAAAAAGATGGATACAGTGTTGTGAGGGTCTGAATGTTTGATATGAGAGAATTCGGTATAGAGATAAAAGAGGAGAAAGAGAAGTTTATTTATAGAAGGAATGGAACAGAAAAGGTAATTTTTGGAAAGAAGATACAGTTTGATCTGTTTCCAGTGGCTCCATCAGGTATATCCAGCTATCTTTACCTGAAACTCAGAACTCCTATCATGATACAGCCTGAAAATAAAATAAAGTTTAGAATAACAGCTCCATATGATATAGAGGTGAGAGCTTTAAAAAAGGGAAAGTGGATCTCCATAGAGAGGATAGTTACTCAGAATGAGAAATATGCTCTATACGGTCCCATAGAATCTGGAGTTCTCTGTCGATACTTTGAATCCGATATAGGAGAAAGAGAGGATACTGCCATTCTGGATCTCGGTATAGAAAATCAGACAAAGGAATGGCAGGAGATCAATAAGATAGTATTTCCGATCAATTTTGATCTTTCCTATGACAAAAAAGTTCATTATCCTCAATTCGATCTTACTTTAACCAGCACAGGCCTGGTGATATCAAAAAAGGATACATTAAAAGGAATTAAAGAGATTGAAAAACTTATAAACGTTCAGAAAAAATATACGATGTTATGGGGATACTGATGATAGATATTATGGATCTTCTCGGCTCAATAGAAAACAAAGAAATATTTGGTCACTCCCTGAGTTCATGGATACTCTCTCTTGTAATTCTCATCATAGGAATTGTTCTTGCAAAGTTTTTTTCCCATGTCACATGGAAATGGACAAGAAATAGGTTAGACAGACATGGACAGGATATCTTCAAAAAGATAGTTTACTACTTTGTGGTGATAGTATTTGTGATGGAATCTCTGAATAATCTGGGGATTGATTTTTCGGGGGTCCTTGTGGCAGGTGGAGTTGTGGGTATAGTCCTTGGATTTGCGAGTCAGACTGTTGTCTCGAATCTCATCTCAGGGATCTTTATGTACTTTGATAAACCACTGAAGATCGGGGATCACGTTGTGATAGAGAGCGTAAATGGTGTCGTTATGGATATAGATATCCTCTCAACGAAGATAAGAACATGGGATGGAAATCTTGTCAGAATCCCCAATGATAAGCTCTTTAACTCTATAATAGAGAACAAGGTTTCCAATGAAGTTAGAAGAATAGAACTGAGTGTGGGAATAGCATATAAGGAAGATATCGATAAAGCTATAGAAACTATAAGAAATGTTCTGAATGGACATACATATGTTCTTGTGGAGCCATCACCTGTGATCTTTGTAAATGACCTTGGAGACTCCTCTGTGAATATAACAATCAAAGCGTGGTCACCGAATGATTATGCCTATCAAACAAAGATTTCTCTTCTGAAGCTTATAAAGGAAGCTTTCGACAGGGAAGGGATAGAGATACCGTTCCCCCAGAGGGATATATGGATAAGAAAAAGGGATTAGCTATACTTACAGGAAGTCTTTTTAACATAGGCGCAGATATACCTCTATGAAGATCATAGTCCATGGAGGAGCATGGGCGATACCGGATGATGCCGTAGAGGATCATCTTAAAGGTGTTACCCAGGCTGTAAAAAAGGGAATGAAGGAAAAAAATGCTATAGATGCTGTGGAAAAGGCTATAATCACAATGGAAAATGATCCAGCATTTGATGCAGGATATGGATCTTTTCTCAATGAGGATGGAAAAATAGAAATGGATGCTATAATTGCACAGAACTCATGTTTCGGAGCTGTAGCAGGAGTTAGCAGGATAAAAAATCCCATTTCACTGGCAAAAAAGATCCTGTATGATGAAAATGTGAACTTTCTCATAGGTAGAGGAGCTGAGAGATATGCTGAGAAAAATAACATTTCTCTCTGCGACGAGAAGGAACTTATTCTGGAGAGAGAAATGAAAAGATGGAAAAAGATAAAAAAAGAAAATAAAAAGCCAGAGGATTTTTTTCACAGTACAGTTGGAGCAGTTGCTTTAGACGAAAAAGGAAATATTGCAGCGGGAACTTCTACAGGTGGAACACCGAATAAAATACCTGGAAGAGTGGGAGACACCCCCATATTTGGAGCTGGATGTTATGCAGATTCTCTTATTGGTGCTTCAGCCACAGGATATGGCGAGCATATAATGAGGGTCCTTCTCACAAGAAAGGTGGCAGAGTTATACAGAGAAACAGATATCAAAAAGGCATGCAGAGAAGCACTTGCGATACTGGAAAGCATAGGAGGCTATGGTGGTGTTATATCCGTAGACAGAGATGGAAACTTTGGATACAGTTTCAATACTCCGAGAATGGCTTATGCATTCAATGAAGGCAAAGAAATAAAAGCTTTTATTTAGATTTATGGAAATATACACTCTGGAAAATGAACCATGTCTGATAATAGAAGATGAAAAAAAGATCATGGTAGTTGCAGATCTTCATCTCGGTATAGAGTATGAACTTTATACAAGGGGAATAAGACTGGGGAGCATAACAAGAAAGATAAAAGAGAGTCTTCTGAGAATAATCGAGAGAAATGGTATAGATGAGATAATATTTCTTGGCGATCTGAAACATAATATCCCTCTGATCTCATTTAGAGAGGAAAGAGATGTGCCTCATTTTCTTGATCTTCCTGTGGATTTCAGGATCATAAAGGGAAATCACGATGGAAATATTGAAAGACTTACCAATAAAGAGATATACAATAAGATATCCATGAATAACATACTTTTAACCCATGGCCACCTGAAGATAACAGAGAGATATGAGTATATCATTGTAGGCCATTCACATCCTGCAATTACCTTCAGAGATGACATAGGCAAGGTTACAAAGGAAAAATGTTTTCTTTTTGGGAATTTAAAAGATAAAAAAAGTAAATTGATTGTCATACCTGCATTTTCCCCTTTGATAACAGGTATATCTGTGAATAAGGAGGAGATCCCCGGGTATTTTTTCAAAAATAACATTGCAGATCTTAAAAATATGAAGGTATATCTTCTGGATCATACCTACCTTGGAAAACTCAGAGAGATAATATAGAAAGTTTTATATTTTCATAAATTTGTTTTTGATCATGGTTTTTATTCCACTTTCAGATGATGTTCCCGGTAGGAGAACACCCTATGTTATGTATGGTATAATTCTGGTAAATGTACTGGTCTTCATATATGAGTTTTATCTCCAGTACTTTCATCCTGCGAGATTCAACGATCTCCTGTACAGATATGCTCTCATTCCAGATAAAATAATCCATCTGGAGAATGTGGATACATTAATCACCTCTATGTTTTTGCATGGGGGTTTTATGCATATCTTTGGAAATATGCTTTTCCTGTATATCTTCGGTAACAATGTTGAGGACTCGATGGGACATGCTGGATTCTTTTCTTTTTATATACTATGTGGTCTTGCAGCATCATCTCTTCAGATACTTGTTGATCCTCACTCAACAATACCGACTCTTGGGGCTTCCGGGGCAATTGCAGGAGTTCTTGGAGCGTACATGATCACGTATCCAAGGGCAAGGGTAAACACACTCATATTTCTTGGATTTTTTGTTATGGTGAGGAGGGTATCCGCATTGTTCTTTCTGGGAATATGGTTCATAATGCAGTTATTCTCAGGTATCGGATCCATAGTGGCGATCTCACAGGGAGGTGTTGCATACTTTGCACACGTAGGAGGATTTCTGGCAGGAGTTGTTCTCTGTTTCATTTTCAGAAAGGAAGTCAGGGAGAGGGATGAGTGGGAGGATCTTCTATACACAGAATACAGGTGAAGACCTTGAAATGGATGATCTTTATCCTTTCTCTTATCTTTATCCTTCTTTTTTTTTCATATCCACATGCCGATATAGAGGTAACAGAGTGGTATAACAATGCCGGTGGAGCTTTGAGTATCACATTTGATGACTGCGATGAGAACCAGTATCTTATAGCATATCCAATAATGAGGAAATATGGGATCAGGGGAAGTTTTGGCGTTGTAACTTCGTGGGTCGGAAAAACTGTTGAACAGCCTGAAAATATATTTATAAAAAGAATGAGCTGGGATGAGATAAGGAATCTTGGAGACAATGAGATATCCTCTCATTCCTGTAACCATAAACTCCTGACAGAATTGAACGAGAAGGATCTTCTCTTTGAGATTCAGGAATCCAAAAAGATCATAGAGAAGGAGACAGGGAAGAGATGTATAACGATGCATTATCCCTTCTCCAGAACAGATGAAAATATAAAAAATATTCTGAAACAATCCGGATACCTCTGCGCAAGAACTCTTGAAAGTGAGATAAATAGAGATCCTGATCTCTATGAGGTATCTTCATACGCTGTATTCGATGATGATCACCCCTCGCTGGCAGAACTGAATGAGCTCCTTGATCTGTGTATAAAGGAGAGAGGATGGATTGTGTTGATGTATCATCATATAGATGAGAATCCTCAAAAATATACTACAGGAACTTATCTCCCCCTCTGTGTAACACCAGAAACTTTTGAGGAGCAGATGAAGCTGTTTTCATCAAAGGATATCTGGATAGCTCCAGTTGGAGAGGTGGCTATATATCTCAGGGAGAAGAGGGAATGTGAGATAGAGATCGAAAAATCTTTTACAAAGATAAAGTTATTTATAAAATCCGATTATAATGTACCTCTTACATTAAAGATTAATCTAAGCTGGAGAAGGGTAAGGGTGAAGGGGAGTTTAAATGATGGGGAGTATTCTGGAAGTTTTTATCTGAATGTACTTCCAAATAGAGAGATTGTTATTTACAGAGAGTTCTTTGGATGAAGAAAATATTTTTAATAGATTCAACCAATAGTATTGTGTAGGTCTCATCGTTCATGGATCTATGAACGAAAGATATTTAAAGGCACTCTGGAAAAAGTAAAATGGCTGAGTGCATAAAAGCATATGAAGCTAATCCATAGGATTATAAAAGAATGGTGTGATAGACACCATTCTTTATTTTTTCCAGATTAATGGAGGTTAGAGTAATGGGTACATCTAGCGGAAAAGGTCATAAACCACGAAGAGGATCACTTGCTTACAGTCCGAGAAAAAGAGCAAAGAGAATTTATCCGAGGATAGGTAGCTGGCCGAAGATTGAAGACTGCAAACTTCTGGACTTTCCGGGATATAAAGCAGGGATGACGCATATTCTCAAGATAGATGACAGAAAGCATGCGATCACAAAGGGAAAGGAGGTACAGATACCGGCAACGATAGTGGAGACTCCACCGATATATATAGCGGGTGTAAGATTTTACAGGGATGGTAAGGTACTGACAGAGATCTGGGCCGATGTTACCAAAGATATGGAGAGAAAGATCTGCAAACCGAAGAAGAAGAGAGATGTAAAAATAGATGATCTGGATCCTGATGATGTAAGAGTTATAGCTTCAACAGTTCCAAGAAAGGTGGGAATCAAGAAAAAACCTGAGATAATGGAGATAGGTGTAGGTGGAAAAAGTATAGAGGAGAGAGTAAAATACTGTATGAGTATTCTTGGAAAGGAGATAAGTGTAAAGGATGTCTTCAGGGATGGAGAGTACATAGATGTGGTAGCTGTCACGAAGGGGAAGGGATTCCAGGGACAGGTGAAAAGATGGGGTGTCAAGATCCAGAACAGAAAAACTAACGATGCAAGAAGGCATGTGGGAAGCATAGGACCATGGAAACCTAGAAGGACGATGTGGACTGTACCCATGGCAGGACAGATGGGATATCAGACAAGAACAGAATATAATAAAAGAATTTTAAAGATAGATTCTGAGGACATAACACCAAAGGGGGGTTTTCTGAACTATGGAGTTTTGAGGAATGAGTATGTTATTGTGAAGGGGAGTATTCCTGGAAGCAAAAAGAGATTGGTGAGGATGCGAGTAGCAATAAGAAAGCCCATACATGCTCCGGAAGGAGCCCCCCAGATAACGTTTATATCCACAAAGTCTCAGCAGGGTGTCTAAATGTCAGAAGTCAATGTTTATTCTCTTGAAGGCGAGGTCATTGATAAGATTGAGATCCCACGGGTATTCAGGACAGAGAAAAGAGAGGATCTGATAAAAAGAGCTGTACTTGCAAGTATTACCCATAGGATCCAGCCATATGGTGCATATACAGAGGCTGGAAAGAGAACATCTGCAGAGTCGCCCGGTAAAAACAGAGGAATATCGAGGGTACCGAGAATGAAATCTGGACCAAGAAGAGCAGCTTTTGTGACACTTGCTGTGGGTGGAAGAAAGGCATTTCCTCCAAAGGTCGAGAAGGTATATAAAGAAAAGATAAATAAGAAGGAGAGGAAGCTTGCTATTGCTTCAGCTATAGCCTTCACATCAGACAAAGAAGCGGTGCTTGCAAGAGGACATAGGATAGAGAATATAAAGGAATTACCTCTTGTTGTTGAGGATAGACTTGAGGAGATAAAGAGAACTTCAGAAACGAGAGAAATATTTAAGACTCTCGGTGTATGGGATGATATTCTTAGAGCAAAAGAGAAAAAGATAAGGGCAGGAAGAGGAAAGATGAGAGGAAGGAGATATAAGAGGAAAAAGGGACCTTTAATAGTTATATCAAAGAATCAGGGAATACTCTATGGAGCAAGGAATCATCCGGGGATTGATATCGTTCAAGTAAGAAACCTCGGAGCTGAGTATTTAGCTCCCGGAGCAAAGCCCGGACGTCTCGTCATCTGGACAAGATCTGCTTTTGAAGAACTTGATTCTCTTTTTGGAGGTGTTTAAATGGATCCTCATGATATTCTGATCTACCCTCTCATCACTGAAAAAAATGTTACCATGATGGAGAACGAAAATAAACTTGCATTCATAGTAAAGAGAGATGCTGAAAAATCACAGATAAAAAAAGCTGTTGAGGAGTTATATGAAGTTGAAGTTGCTGAGGTGAACACACTTATACTTCCTGATGGAAGAAAAAAGGCGTATGTGAGATTGAAAGAGGAGTACCTTGCAGATGAAGTTGCCACAAAAATAGGGGTGTTCTAAATGGGGCATAGAACGAGATCTCAGAGAAAAGGATCCAGCGTGATCTACAGGGCACCCTCCCACAGATATAAATACAGGATCAGGTATCCGAGACCAGGAAAAACAATATCTGGAAAGGTTGTGGATATAATATTTGATACTGCAAGGACAGCACCCATAGCAAAGGTAAAGTTTGAAAATGGTGAGAAGGGGTATCTATTAGCTCCCGAGTCCCTTGGTGTGGGGGAGTATATATCCATAGGAGAAGATGCCCAGGTGAGACTGGGAAATACACTACCCTTGGAGAAGATACCTGAGGGAACGTTTATATATAATATAGAGAAAACCCCCGGAGATGGGGGGAAGCTTGTGAGATCATCTGGAAGTTTTGCAACTCTCATATCAAAAAAAGAAGGTGAGTGTGTTGTTCAGTTGCCTTCAGGTGTAATGAGAACATTTAAATCAAAATGCAGAGGAACTATAGGAATCGTTGCAGGAGGAGGCAGAAAGGAAAAACCTTTTGTAAAAGCAGGTAAGAAATATTATGCCTATAAAAGCAAAGCTGGACATTTCTTCAGAGTATCGGGTGTAGCTATGAATGTTGTGGATCATCCCTTCGGTGGAGGGGGTCATCAGCATATCGGAAGACCCTCCACAGTCTCAAGAGATGCACCTCCTGGAAGAAAAGTTGGGCTTATAGCTGCGAAAAGAACTGGTAAGAGGAGATAAAAATGGCCAAGAAAGAGTTTTCATATAGAGGATATTCAATGGCTGAACTTGAAAAAATGCCTCTGGATAAATTTATTACATTACTACCTTCAAGAAAAAGAAGATCATTAAAAAGAGGTTTCCCTGAAAGGCAGAAAAAATTTATGGCAAAGATAAAGGAGGCAAAAAAAGCTCTTAAAGAAGGAAAAGAGATTATCGTCAAGACGCATTCGAGGGATATGATAATTCTGCCTGAGATGGTGGGATTGAAGATAGGAGTCCATCAGGGCAATGGATTTAAAACTGTTACAATACAGCCTGAGATGATAGGACATTACCTTGGAGAGTTTGCACTTACGAGAAAACAGGTGAAGCATTCAGCTCCTGGAGTGGGAGCAACGAAATCATCGCTGTATGTGCCGTTAAGGTGATCTGATGGGATACTCTGTGAAGTTTGAAGACGAGATGAAGATTGCAAAGGCCTTTGGCAGGAATCTCAGGATATCACCGAAGCATGCGAGGGAGATCTGCAGAGAGCTTAAAGACAAAAAATTATCGTATGCAAAAAAATATTTAGAAGAAGTCATTGAGATGAAGAGACCTGTTCCTTTCAGAAGGTACAGAAAAAAGATGGGCCATAAGAGGATATATAAATGGGACACAGGAAGATATCCTGTAAAAGCCTCAAAGAGGATCCTGAAACTTTTAGAAGAAGTGGAGGCAAATGCTGAGTATAAAGGACTGGATCTTGATAGATTGAGAATAGTTCATATATCTGCTTATAAAGGACTTGTTATTCCAGGATGGATTCCAAGAGCATATGGAAGAGCTACGGAGTTCAACGAGTATACTACAAATATAGAAGTTGTGGTGGAGGAAATATAATGGTAATCGAGAGAAAGATCGTAGAGGAAAATCTCAAAAACACATCGATAACAGAATACCTTGCGAAGTATTTGGAAAGGGCAGGATACGGAGGAGTGGAGATCAAAAGAAGCCCCTTAGGAACAAGGATAATAGTCAAGGTGGAAACTCCAGGGCTTGTCATCGGAAGGAAGGGAAGATCTATACGGGAACTCACCAGGGAACTTGGAGAGAAGTTTTCCATTGAGAATCCGCAGATCGAGGTTGAGGAGATTAAGAATCCTGAACTGAATGCTGATGTCATGGCACATAGAACAGCCTCTGATCTTGAGAGAGGGTATCACTACAGGAGAACAGCATACAAGATCCTGAGAAGAATAATGGATGCCGGAGCAAAAGGTGCAGAGATAGTGATATCAGGAAAGCTTTCAGGAGAAAGATCAAGAACAGCGAGATTTACAACGGGGTATCTGAAAAAATGTGGCGAGCCTGCCCAGAGACTTGTAAGACGTGGGTATGCAATAGCGAGATTGAAATTAGGTGTTATGGGTGTCACTGTTAAGATAATGCCTCCTGATGTTGTTTTACCAGATGAGATATATCTCATAGAGGAAAAGGAAGATAAAGGAGAAGATATAAATATTAAGGAAGAAGTTAAAGAAGAGATGATAGAAAAACCTCAAGAAGTTAAGGAGGAGTAAGATGGCTATATTGAGAAAGGATGAGATAAGAGAAATGGATATAGATGAGATGTATGAAAAACTTGGAGAACTTAAATCTGAGTTTTCCAGAGAAAAAGCTTTAGCTGCTACAGGTAGTGCACCTGAGAGTCCAGGAAAACTCAGAGAGCTGAGAAGAACAATAGCAAGAATAAAAACAATAATAAGTGAGATAGAGAGGAGGAAGAATGCCTGAGATATGTCCTATATGTGGATTACCCAAGGAACTCTGCGTATGTGAGGAAATTGCGATACCTGAACAGGAAATAAGAATCTACACTTCAAAGAGAAGATTTGGAAAATTGATGACGATCATAGAAGGCCTCAACAGCAATGATATAGGTCTGAATGAACTCTGTAAAATCTTAAAAGAGAAATGCGCCTGTGGTGGGACTGTCAAGGAAGGAAAAATTGAGCTACAAGGAGACCATGTCGGAAAAGTGAAAAAAATACTGGTCAACATGGGCTACAGCAAAGAAATGATAAGGACATGAAAAGAGAACTGATCGGTAGAAAAATCAGGGTAATAAAAAGCACAAACAGAGCATACATGGGCATCACAGGTACTGTGATCGACGAAACGAAGAATATGCTTATCCTTGATAATGGAAGAAAACTTATAAAAGAGAACATCTTTATTGAGATGGATGGAACTGTGATAGATGGAAAGAAGATAGTTGGAAGACCTGAAGATAGAATAAAGAGGTGAAATAAATGGAATGCAAGGACAGGAATTGTCCTTTTCACGGGAATTTGAAAACAAGAGGAAGAATCTTTAAAGGTGTAGTGGTAAGCGATAAAATGCGTAAAACAGTAGTGGTAAAAAGAGATCTTCTGGAATATATTCCAAAATATGAGAGATACGCAAAGAAATCCTCAAAGATTTCAGCTCATAATCCTCCGTGCATAAATGCAAAAACTGGGGATACTGTGAAGATCGCAGAGTGCAGACCAATAAGCAAAACAAAAAGTTTTGTGGTAATTGAGGTGATCTGATGGCAAAAAAAGGAGCTGGAGCTACGAGAGGAAGATCTCCTGTGAGACCCATAAGAGCACTGACCACAGGATCAAGTTTGGTGTGTGCTGATAATACAGGTGCAAAGGAGCTTGAGATCATCTCTGTTGTTGGATATAAAGGTACACTGAGAAGGTATCCCAAAGCAGGTGTTGGAGATATGATAATAGCTTCAGTGAAAAAGGGAAAGCCTGATATAAGAAAGACGATTGTTAAGGCTGTCATAGTAAGACAGAGAAAAGAATACAAAAGGCTTGATGGTATGAGAGTAAAGTTCGATGATAATGCGGCTGTGATAGTTTCCCCAGAAGGAATGCCAAAAGGATCAGAGATAAAAGGACCCATAGCCAAAGAAGCTGCCGAGAGATGGGTAAGATTATCGGGAATTGCTAATATAATAGTTTAATGGTGGTTTTATGGTAGTACAAAGAAGAAAACAGAGAAAAATGTACTTTAATGCTCCTTTACATAAGAGGCAGAAGTTCATGTCTGCACATCTTTCAAAAGAGCTTAGAGAAAAATACGGTATAAGAAGCTTACCCGTGAGGAAGGGGGACAAGGTAAGAGTACTCAGAGGAGACTATATCTTTTCAGAGGGCAAGGTCATGAAGGTAGATTTAAAGAGAACTAGGATATTTATTGAGAAGGTAACAAGAGAAAAAACGGATGGAACAGAGGTGAATATACCGTTTCATCCTTCAAATGTGGAAATTATTGAGTTAGATCTTAAAGATGAGGAAAGAGCAAAAATAATTGAGAGGAGAGGAGTATGACGCGATTGGGACAGAAAAGAAGCATGAAAAGGTCAAAGGCTCCAAGAACATGGAGAATACACAGAAAAGAGAAGAAGTGGACGGTAAAGAATATCCCCGGTCCACACTCTGGTGAGAGTTCAATCCCTCTGCTTTTTATTCTGAGAGATTATTTAGGGTATGCCCAGACGAGAAGAGAAGCAAAGATAATTCTGAATAAAGGCATGGTGCTTGTGGATGGAAAAGTGAGGAGGGATGAGAGATTCCCTGTTGGAGTGATGGATGTTTTAGAGATACCAAAGACTGAAGAGTATTACAGAGTACTCCCAAATAAAAAAGGGGAGTTGTATCTCCATAAAATCCCAAAAGAAGAAAAAAATCTTAAAATTTACAGTATAAGAGGAAAAAAAGTCCTGAAAAAAGGGATAATTCAGCTGAATTTACATGATGGAAGAAATATAATTGGAGATAATACATATAATGTTCATGATACAATCCTGTATGATCTTAGCCAAAAGGAAATAAAGGCACATGTACCATTCAAGAAAAATGCACTTGGATTGGTAATAAAGGGAAACAACGTTTCAAAAGTAGGAAAAATTCTGGAAATAGGGTCGAAAAATGGAGGTTCCAGTACTGTTGTTCTGGAAAGTAAAATAGAGAGATTCAGAACATTGAAAGAGTACATCTATATAATTGGTAAAGGAAAACCATTAATCTCAATCCCGGAGGTAGCCTAAATGCATGAGATGGAGAAACCAAGGATAGAAAAGGTAGTTATAAATATGGGAATAGGCGAGTCAGGAGAAAAACTTGCAAAGGCGGAGTCTTTACTGGAAAACCTTGTAAACCAGAAACCTATAAAGAGAAAAGCTAAGCAAACAAACAAAGATTTTGGGATAAGAAAAAACGAACCCATAGCATTAAAAGTTACGCTCAGAGGTAAGAAAGCATACGAGTTCCTGAAAAATGCATTTGAGGCTGTTGATAACAGAATAAGTTCAGGAAGTTTTGATATGTATGGTAACTTCTCATTTGGTCTTAAAGAGCATATAGACCTTCCCGGGGTGAAATATGACCCGAAGATCGGTGTTTATGGGATGGATATATGTGTTTCCTTGGAGAGAAAGGGTTACAGAATTAAAAGAAGAAGGATAAAAAGAAGAAAAATATCTCCCAATCATAGAATAAAAAAAGAAGAGGGAATAAACTTTGTTAAAGAGACTTTCAAGGTGGATGTTTATGAGTAAAGACGATAGAAGATGCAGAAGATGTGGAAGTACTGAGGCTGTGATAAGAAGATACGGGCTGTATATATGCAGAAGATGCTTCAGAGAGGTAGCCCCAAAGTTAGGTTTCAAAAAATACATGTGAGGTGTAAAGAATGTTGAATGATCCCTTGGCAGATGCGTTATCCAGCATGACAAACCATGAGAGAGCAAGGAAAACAGAGGTGATAATACCTGCCTCAAAACTGATAGGAAATATATTAAAGATAATGCAGGATTATAACTTTATCGGTACCTTTGAGTTCGTAGATGATGGGAAATCCGGAAACTTCAGGGTGGAACTGATAGGGAATATAAACAAATGTGGAGTGATAAAACCGAGGTTTCCTGTAAAGAAAAACGAGTTTGAAAAATGGGAAAAAAGATTTTTACCTGCAAAGGATTTTGGCATACTGTTAGTATCTACTCCGAAAGGAGTGATGAGTCATAAGGAAGCCTATAAGAATGGAATAGGTGGAAGATTGCTGGCATATGTATATTAGGTGAGAACAATGGCAGTGGATATAGAAGAAATCATAATTCCAGAAACTGTGGAACTGAAGCATGAAGGAAACACTATCAGAGTTAAAGGTAAGAAGGGAGAGCTCACCAGAGTTTTTGATTACCCGAGTATTGTTATTGAAGATAAAAACGGAAAACTCAGAATATATTCTACCTCCAGAAGAAAGAAGGATATGGCAATGATAAGAACAACAAAGGCACACATAATGAATATGATAAAGGGTGTGGAGGAGGGATTCAGATACACATTAAAGATAGTTTATGCTCATTTCCCCATGAACGTCAGGGTGGAGGGGAACAGGGTAAGTATAAGTAATTTCCTTGGTGAAAAACATCCAAGATACGCAAAGATAGTTGGAAATACGAAGGTTACAGTCAAGGGAGATACGATAACAGTTGAGGGAATAAACAAAGAGGAAGTAGGCCAGACATCTGCAAATATAGAACAGGCCACGAGAATCAGAAATAGAGATGTGAGAGTATTTCAGGATGGAATATATCTCGTGGAGAGGGGATAAAGATGATTGAGAGATTACTGAGAATCAGAGAGGAAAAAAACAGGAAAAGGCCGAAGTTCCTGAGACAGGAAACATGGAAATACAAAAAGTTCAGGAACAATCCTACATGGAGAAAACCCAGAGGACATTCCTCAAAGATGAGAAGAAAACTTAAGGGAAATCCTCCTGTGGTGAGTATAGGTTACAGAAACCCAAAACTTGTGAGAGGATACCATCCCTGTGGGCTTCCAGAGGTTACCGTTTACAGTGTGAAGGAACTGGAAGGTCTGAAGGATGTTGCTGTCAGAATAGGAAAGGTGGGAACTAAAAATAAGATTGAAATTCTAAGAAAAGCTATTGAAAAGAATTTAAAGGTACTGAATCCAAAAATAAAGTTTGTGAAGGTAAGCAGTGAAGAAGATATAAAAAACAATCTTGATATTAAGGATTATGCTCAGAGTTTCATTCTTTCCAGAAAATTGAGTGATGAGGATAAAGAAAAAATAGCACAGAAAGCTGAAGAGCTTGGAATTGTGCTTCAGGAGTGATGATCATGAACGTAAAAGTACAGAAAAGAATTGCAGCTGATATTCTCGGATGCGGAGTGAACAGGATCTGGATAAACCCGGAGGAGAAGGACAGAGTAAGTATGGCTATAACACGCGGAGATATCAAAAAACTGATCAGAGATGGAGTGATTAAAAAAAGACCAGAGATCTCTGTCAGCAGAGCTCGAGCAAGAGTTCTTCATGAAAAGAAGAAAATGGGAAGAAGAAGAGGGCATGGAAGTAGAAAAGGGAAAAAAACATCTAAAATAGGCAAAAAAAGAAGATGGATAAATACAATAAGGCCTCTGAGGAGAGAACTAAAAGCCTTGAGAGAAGAGAAAAAACTTGAACCTGGAAGCTACAGGAGATTATACAGGATGGCAGGAAGTGGAGCGTTCAGAAGCGTCTCCTATATGAAAACGTATATCGAGGAACATGGATATGCAAAACGGTGATCAGATGAAGAAATTATCTTTTAAGAGAAGGAGAATGGGAGTAACAGATTATGATCAGAGATATAAACTGGTAATGTCTGGAAAAAACAGAATTGTTATCAGACCCTCTCTAAATCATATAACAATACAGGTGATCCAGCCAGAAAAAAAAGGAGACAGAACATTAATCTCTGCACACTCAAAAGAACTTGAAAAACTGGGTTATAAGGGGCACTGCGGAAACTGCACCGCTGCATACCTCACAGGATTGCTCTGCGGATACAGAATTAAAAAAGAGAAGATAGAAGGTGTTATACTGGATATAGGATTGAAATCTGCCACAAAAGGAGCAAATATCTTTGCAGCTCTCAAGGGGATTCTGGATGCGGGAGTTGATGTTCCACATAATGAAAAAATACTTCCCGATGAAAAAAGGATCAGGGGAGAGCATATAGCTGAGTATGCATCCAAACTTGATAAAGAAGAGTATTCAAAAAGATTCAGTAATTATATCAAAAAAGGGTTAAAACCAGAGGATCTGCCTCTTCATTTTGATGAGATTAAGGCAAAGATAGAGGGGATTGCATGAATCAGGATGAATGGATACCAAAGACAGAACTTGGAAGAAAGGTAAAGGCGGGAGAGATCACAGATATCGAAGAGATCCTGTTAAAAGGAATTCCCATACGAGAACCTGAGATAGTTGATACTTTACTTCCAGAGTTATCAAACAGGGAAAACCAGGAGATCATTGATATCAACCTTGTACAGAGAATGACAGATTCAGGCAGAAGAGTGAAGTTCAATGTGATCTGTGCCATAGGAAATAAAAATGGTATTGTGGGTCTGGGTCAGAGCAAGGCAAATGAGGTAGGAACAGCTATCAGGAAATCGCTGAATAATGCAAAAATGAATCTGATACTTGTGAAGAGAGGATGTGGATCATGGGAGTGCGGATGTGGATCACCACATTCAATTCCCTTCAGGGTCACCGGAAAATCCTCAAGTGTCACCGTTACTTTATTTCCAGCACCGAGAGGTCTTGGTCTTGCCATAGGTAATGTTGGTAAAAAAATAATAAGGCTGGCAGGTATTAAGGATATATGGTCACGATCATTTGGTCAGACACAGACCACCATTAATTTTGCAAAAGCCATCTTTGAGTCTCTGAAAAATACAAATAAGGTAAGTTATCAGGATAGGCACGTGAAATATCTTGGAATTATAGACGGGATGATAAGAGAGCCAATAAAAAAAGAAGAAGCAGAGAAGGAAGAAATGGAAAAGAAGGATATAGAGAAGGAAAAGAAAGAAAAGAAAGGTATAGAAGAAAAAGAAATGGAGATAAAAGAGGGTGAGACCAGTGGATAGAATTGCAGTAATAAGAGTCAGAGGCACTGTGGATGTGGATAGAAGGATAAAGGACACTTTAAAAATGCTCAGATTAGAAAGACCAAATTACTGTGTGATTGTGAGTAACAGTGAGAGTTATAAAGGCATGTTACAGAAAGTAAAAGATTACGTAACCTTCGGAGAGATAGATAAAGAAACCTTCAAGAAATTACTTTTAAAATGGGCAAGACTTCCAGGAAATAAGAAAATAGATGAAAAATATATAAAAGAGAAAACAGGAAAAACAGTAGATGAATTCATAGATGATTACTTTGAGTTCAAAGCTGAACTCGATGATCTCGGAATAAAAAAATTTTTCAGACTGCATCCTCCTAGAAAAGGATACAGAGGAGTTAGATTGGGATACAACCAGGGAGGATCCTTAGGATACAGGGGAAAGGATATTGTTTCTCTCTTGGAGAGGATGATCTAAGGTGATCTCATGATCAGAAAAAGAAAAAAAACTTATAAGATGAGAGGCTCAAGACACTGCGGCGGTGGCTGCTCCAAAAAGAGAAGAGGAGCTGGACATAGAGGAGGAAGAGGAAACGCAGGGTCAGGAAAAGAAAAAAAACAGAAATATACTTGGTTCCTGAAATATGAGCCAGATCATATCGGTAAACATGGGTTCAAGAGATTTCCCAAACTCAGAAAAAGTAAATCTGCCATTAATTTAAGTTATTTAAATGATAATCTCGAGAAATTTCTGGAAAGAGGGATAGCTTATAAGGAGAAAAAAGATGTGATTGTGGATGTCTCAAAGCTTGGAGTTTCCAAAGTCCTCAGTGAAGGTAAACTCACAAAGAAATTCTCTGTGAAGGCAAAGGAGTTCTCAGAAAAAGCGAAGATGAAAATAGAGAAAATGGGAGGAAAAGCCATAGTGGGTGAAGCAAATGTCTAAATTAGAGATATTTTCTCCCCTGTACAGGTTTCTTCCTGAGGTGAGTGTTCCAAAAAGACATATTCCCTTTAAAGAGAAAATTACATGGAGTGCAGTGATTCTCAGTATTTATTTTGCCCTCTCTCAGATACCTCTCTATGGTGTCTCAGAGAAGGTGATGGACTGGCTTTCAGGGTTCAGAGTTGTTCTTGCAGGAAACAGTGGTACCATACTCACACTTGGTATAGGACCCATAGTCACGGCAGGGATCATAATGCAGTTACTGGTAGGATCCGATATTCTGGATCTTGATCTCACGACGCATAAAGGAAAAGAGATATTCCAGGGTACACAGAAACTCCTGGCCATATTTTTATGTTTCTTTGAAGCATTTGCAATGGCTAAGGGAGAAAATATGGCTCAGGGGGCAATGCTCCTTATTGTTACTATCCAGATGGCTATAGGCGGAATTCTTGTGATGATAATGGATGAGGTTGTGACAAAATGGGGATTCGGATCAGGTATATCCCTCTTTATCGCTGGGAGGGTATCTGCACAGGTATTGTGGAAAGCCTTTAGCTTTTTGCCCAGTGAGACATCCCCGGATCAGCTCATAGGAGCTGTTCCAGCATTTATCAAGTCCTTTATCAATGGGAATCCGGAATGGACAAGACCGGGATTACTTCCAGGCATGGATCAGGTATTCTTCACAGTCGTGGTGTTTCTCATCATCGTGTACATAGAATCAATAAGGGTGGAGATACCGTTATCTTATGGAAAATTCAAGGGCATAAGGGGGAGATATCCCATAAAGTTTATCTATGCATCAAATATCCCCATGATCCTCACAGTAGCAATGTTCTCCAACATCAAACTCATGGCACATATACTGAATACGAGAGGTATAACATGGCTGGGTACATTTGACTCAAGAGGTAATGCTGTCTCTGGAATAGTTGATTACATACAGCCTCCCTACAGTTTATATGCTCTTTCACAGGAGCCCTTTAAGGCACTTGTCTATCTTATAATGGTTGTACTGCTATGTATCTTCTTTGCAGTTCTGTGGATAGAACTCACACAGATGGGACCTGAGGCTGTGGCAAAAAAAACTGGAGAGATCGGGAATGCAGATCCCTGGATTCAGAAAGGATCCAAGAGTTCTGAGGAAAGTTCTTTCCAGATACATACCACAGGTTACGGTGATGGGTGGAGCAGCTGTAGGATTGATAGCTGCTGTGGCAAACTTTACAGGTGCTCTGGGAACAGGCACAGGAATCTTATTAACTGTGGGCATCCTGTATAGATTATATGAAGAACTCATGAGGGAGCAGATGGGCGAGATGTTCCCGGCTCTCAGAAAAGTCTTAGGAAGTGAATGAAATGGGAATAATGGATATATTTTATAAGTTTTTTGATACAATATTCGGAAAGTTTTTCCCTGAACATGGAGAAGTGGTAACAGGGAAAATATACACAGAGTACATACTCGGAGTGACCATCGTGGCCCTTTCAGTGGCGCTCTTCATAACACTGATAAATTATTTCCTCATAGACCACGAGGAGATGAAGAGAATAAGAAAGGAGGTATCAGATTACAATGCAAAGCTTTATAAAGCTCAGAGAGAGGGAAATAAGAAAGAGATAAGAAAATTGCAGCTGCAACAGAAAAGGATAAATGAATTAAATGCAAAAATGAGTTCAATGAGTCTTAAGCCCATGTTCATTACAATGCCTCCAATATTTATTCTCTTTGCATGGTTCAGACATACAGCGGCTTACGGGATACCCATACTCCAGCTACCATTCGCTCTATTTGACCTTCCAGTAATAGGTACGATCTTTGGACATTTTCATGGAGGCATGCCGGCAGATCAATTAGGAGCATATGGATGGTATTTCCTTACGGTGACTGTATTCAGCCAGCTTATAAGAAAGATCCTGAACATGGATTAAAGGTGATTTAAATGAGAGGAATGTACAGATCGAGATCATTGAAAAGGAGATTTGTCAGAACGCCAGGAGGAAGATCAGTTCTTCATTTTAAGAAGAAAAAACACAGTAAGCCAAGATGTGCGGAATGTGGAGCAGAGCTTCATGGTGTACCAAGAGGGTCTCCCACTGAGATAAAAAAACTCAGTAAAAGCAAAAAGACACCAACAAGACCCTATGGCGGGTATTTATGTTCTAAATGCATGAGAAAGCAGATCAGGGAAAGTGTCAGAGTGGAGATATGAAGATCACAATCGGTGGATTACCCGGAAGCGGTACCACAACATCCGCCAGGCTCATAGAAAGGAATTTAGGTTTTAAACATATATACGCAGGCATGATCTTCAGAGAGATTGCAGAGGAAAAGGGCATGAGTTTAGAGGAGTTCAGCAGATATGCTGAGGAAAACAGGGAGATAGATGAACTGGTGGATAGAAAACAGAAAGAACTTTCAGAAAAGTATGAAAACTGTATAGTGGAAGGAAGAGTGGCGGCATACTTTGTGGACGCTGACCTCAAAATATGGCTCACAGCTCCGTTTGAGGTAAGGGTAAAAAGAGTTGCAAACAGAGAAAAAAAGAGTTTTGAAGAAGCCAAGGAAAAGATAGAGATAAGAGAAAAAAGTGAAAGATCAAGGTATAAAGAGTTTTATGATATAGATATGGATGATCTCTCAGTGTATGATCTCATTATCAACACAGATAAATGGGAACCCGCAGGGGTATATAAAATTATAGAAAAAGCCATAGAGGTGAAAAAATGATAGAGATAGGCAGAGTCTGCACAAAGATAGCAGGAAGGGAAGCTGGAAATAAATGTATAATTGTGGATGTTATAGATAAGAATTATGTGGTGGTCTCAGGTCCCAAGGTTAAGAGAAGGAGATGCAATATAAAGCATCTTGAGTTTCACCCCGAGGTAAAAAAGATAGATAAAGATATTTCAGATGAGCAGATAAAGAGACTGTTGAGTTAGTTTTTATGAAGTACGGAAAACATCCGGAAGAGAGAACGGTGGAAGAGCTGATAGAGAAGGGGCTTATTCTCCTTGATAAACCTTCGGGACCTACAGCCCATGAAGTAGTTGCATGGATAAAAAAGATCCTGAATATTAAAAAGGCAGGACACTCAGGGACATTAGATCCTCATGTCACAGGAGTACTTCCTGTGGCGACAGAGAAAGCTACAAAAGTCCTGAAGCTGATGTTAGAGTCAGATAAGGAGTATATCTGTGCCATGCATCTGCATAGATCGGTCTCAGAGGAAAAACTGAGAGAGATCTGCAGAGAATTTACAGGAAAAATATACCAGAAGCCTCCTGTGAAATCAGCTGTGAAAAGGAAGCTGAGAGTGAAGGAGATAAAGAATATAGAGATACTGGAGATAGAGGAGAGGGATGTACTGATGAGAATAAGCTGTGAGGCAGGTACATATATAAGAAAGCTCTGCTATGATATCGGTGAGGCTTTAGGAGTTGGAGCAAATATGGAGGACCTCAGGAGAACAAGAGTCGGACATATCAGAGAAAAGGATCTTGTTACCCTTCAGGATCTTCTGGATGCATACATATTCTGGAAGGAAGAGAATATAGAAACAGAGATCAGAAGATGCATTCGGCCCATAGAGGAAGGTATAAATATCCCGAAGATATGGATCAAAGATACAGCTGTAAATGCAATATGTTACGGAGCAAAACTCATGACAGCAGGAGTCGAAAGATGTGAGGAAGTTGGAGTCGGTAAAAGAGTTGCGATAATGACGCTTAAAAATGAACTGGTGGCTCTTGGAAAAACAGCAATGAGCTGTAGGGATATGATGGAAAAAGAGGGAATTGCAGTTGTACCGGAAACAGTGATCATGGAAAGAGATGTATATCCAAAGTTCTGGAAGATAAACCAATAAAAAAATATATAAACTCTGAGTATAAAAGTAGTGAAGTGCCGGGGTTGCCGAGACTGGAAAGGCGCGAGCCTGGAGAGCTCGTTCTCGAAAGAGATCAAGGGTTCAAATCCCTTCCCCGGCGTAGTAAAAAAGATCATATGGAGATGATCACATGAGTGAATTCAAACATATAGTTCGTATAGAAGGTGTTGATTTAGACGGAAATAAAAAGGTAGAGTTAGCTTTAACTGGGTTAAGAGGAGTTGGAATGAACTTCTCAAGGAGCATAGTGAGAGTATCTGGAATTGATCCCAATACAAAACTTGGTGATCTTGATGATGCCTCAATAGAGAAGATAAAGGAGATACTTGAGAATCCAAAGAAATTTAATATCCCTGTCTGGATGCTGAACAGAAGAAAGGATTATGAGACAGGGGAAGATAAGCATGTCTTCGAGTCTGAGCTTGCAATGGTTAAGAGAGAGGACATCAATAGACTTAAAAAGATAAGAGCATATAGAGGTATCAGGCATGAACTCGGCCTTCCTGTAAGAGGTCAGAGAACAAAATCAAGTTTCAGAACAGGCAGGGCTTTAGGAGTACGTAGAAAGAAGGCATCAAGATAAAGAGGTGAATGAATGGGACACCCTAAATTTCCAAGAAAAAAATATGATACACCTCCTCATCCATGGCAGAAGGACAGGATAGAGCGTGAAAATGAACTTTTAAAGAAGTATGGATTGAAGAACAAGAGAGAAATATGGAAAGCAGAGTCGATACTGAGAAAGCTTAGAAGACAGGCGAGGGTACTTTTAGCTTCAGTTGGCGAAGAGGCAAAAAAGGAGGAAAGAGAGCTTATCCAGAAACTGCAGAGGCTTGGTTTACTTAAAGAGGATGCCAATCTCGATAATATTCTGGAGCTTGAGATACAGGATATTCTGGACAGGAGACTTCAGTCAGTGGTATTCAGGAGAGGACTCGCAAAAACTCCAAAAGAGGCAAGGCAGATGATAGTACACAGGCATGTTAAGCTTGGAGATAGAGTTGTAACTTCTCCTGGAATGCTCATCCTGAAAAGTGATGAAGAGTTAATACAGAAGAAGGAGGCTTGAAAATGGCAAAGGAAGAAAGATGGGGAGTAGCCCATATATATGCGTCTTTCAATAATACGATCATCCATATAACAGATCTCAGTGGTGCAGAGACAATTGCGAGGGTATCTGGTGGAATGATAGTAAAGGCAGACAGAGATGAATCCTCTCCATATGCAGCTATGAAGGCAGCAGCTATAGCGGCAGAGATTGCTCAGGAGAGGGGAATTGTGGGTGTTCATATAAAGGTCAGAGCACCCGGTGGAAGCAAGATAAAAAATCCTGGACCTGGAGCACAGGCGGCGATAAGAGCCCTTGCAAGAGCGAATCTGAAGATAGGAAGAATAGAGGATGTCACACCCATACCGCATGATGGAACAAGACCCAAGGGTGGAAAGAGGGGAAGAAGACTATGAAGGTAACACTTCTCTCAAAAACAGAATCCAGAATAAAGTTGTTGATAGAGGATGTGGATGTTGGATTTGTAAATGCATTGAGAAGGGTACTTGTTTCTGAGATACCTGTTTATGCTGTAGACCATATAATTGTTTATGAAAACACATCTCAGCTTTATGACGAGATCTTAGCTCATAGACTGGGACTTGTGCCCCTCAGTACACCTGCGAATGTGGATAAGGAGGTAACGCTGAGCATAGAGAAAGAAGGGCCGGGTGTAGTCTACACCAAGGATATGATTTCAGATGATGACTCAATAAAACCAATAATTCCAGATATTCCCATAACAAAGCTTGGAAATGATCAGAAGATAAAGATAAACTGTATTGCCAAGGTGGGTATTGCCAAAGATCATGCCAAATATCAGTGCTGTTTAGCATTTTACAAGTACTTTCCCGTTATAAATATAGATAAGAAGTGTGATCTCTGTGGGGTCTGTGTTGAGGTATGTCCAAAGAATATCCTGAAGATAGAAAAAGATTCACTGAAGATAACAGATATAAAAGAATGCACTCTATGTAGAACATGTGAGGAGCAATGTGATCTTCAGGCGATATCTGTCTCCTATGACAATAGAAAGTTTATATTTACAGTTGAGAACTATGGGAATATGAGTGTGAGAGATCTGATTGAGATCTCCACAGGTATCATAGAGGAGAAATGTGATGAGTTTATAGATAAGATTGCGGGGGTTGCCGAGCCTGGCCAAAGGCGCTAGGTTGAGGGCCTAGTTCCGTAGGGATCCGCGGGTTCAAATCCCGTCCCCCGCATTATTTTGACGTCGAATCTGATACAAAGCTATATTTATATGTGTAATAACTCCTGTGGATTTCTGAAGACAAACTCTTTAGTTCGTCATCTTTTACATTATTCTATACTTAGTACAGTTGCCAATAATTTTTCATGAGAAGAAAAGAGAGAAGACATACAGCAAGATTAAGAGAGCAATAAGAATCAGAGATGCTCTTATAATAGACTTTCTTGCAACAACTTTCTTGTAATATCTCCTGGGTCCAATATTCAGGAGAAGTGTGGCAAGTAAACTTCCAGCCATTAGCCCTAAAACATTTTCAAAAGTGAGGATTAGGGGATTCACAAACTCAGAGGGATATAGAACAAGAGAAATCCCTGTTACCACTGCAGGTGGAAGAAGTGCAGCAGCTATAGCCACACCAGCGATGCCTTCGGGTATCTCCTTAGATAATGCAAAAACGGATGCAAAACCGAGAAATAGAGCCATAAGGGTATAAATAAAACTAAAGTTCATTCGTGCAAGAATTTCCGGTGTTAATGAAAGTTCTGTGAAGTGTGAAATTGATACTGTAGCCAGAAATGAGAAAAATATGACCATTATAATAAGAATACTTAAGTTTACAATGCTTCTAACTGCATTTTTAACTTTACCTACCGCAGTATTTATGGCAAAGGCATGAATTGGACCTAAAATCGGTGAAAGGAGCATAGCTCCGATGATTATAGCCACATTATTCACGAATAGGCCAGTTAAAGCAACCATTGAAGCAATGGATGTGAGAGCAATTTCACTTATATCAAGTTTTAAATAAGTTTTGGTAGACTCTATAAGTTTTTCGACATAAACTTTTTCTTCCGATCCTTTCTCCTCAGAACGATTTAAAACAGGGGATATAACAAAATCAGGCGTATAAATTTCAATCATGCTTTTTTTGTATCTCAGGTCAATAGCATTCTCAAGTTTGTCTATTAAATCATCAAGCTCCCCATCTCTGACATAAATGCTAATTCTTACCAGATCACCCTCTTTCTCTGAAAAATAGATTATATCTTTTAACACCGATTCTACTTTGGGAAGATCTTCTTTTCTTATTGTTGCAATGATTTTTTTCATTGATCTCCTTTGTAATGATCATTTATAAATACCTTTTTCTATATTCTCAGATGAAGATTTATAAACTCCAACAACTGTAGGATACTGGGGGATCTGGAGAGAAACTCTTTTAATCTTTCCATTATTGATTGATGCAAAATCTTTTTTATCCAGGTCTTTTTTTCTCGTAATATTCGATCATATCATCCATTTTCAGTAAACCATATTTTGCAGAGATGATCA
>JAGGSA010000069.1 GCA_021159325.1 Methanomicrobia archaeon
CCCTTTCAAAGTATTCTATTTTTTTAAAGTCATTTACTCTCCCCTGCCAACAAAATTGGTCCCATCAGGAGTAATGCCCACCTCTGAGAGAAGATCAAGAACATAACTCCTTGTCTCTTTCTTCTTGTTGACTTTATAGATGCTCCTCCCATCTTTGAAGACTATTCTTGTAATCACCACTTCTTTTTTATCTACGGGGAATTTATTATCCGAATTATCAAAATATAAAGATATTTCTGCATACTGTGTGTTTTTACCGGTATATATGAGATCTGAAAAAACTTCAGCCCTCATGGACTTTGCAGAGAGTCCTCCAAGAACAAACAACAGAGCATCTGCAATATTGCTCTTCCCGGAGCCGTTGGGGCCTATGATACACGTGAAACCCTCTGATAACGGCACAGTTACCTTAGTCTCACCATATGATTTAAACCCCTTCATCTCTATCTTTTTTATATAAACCATACATTGAAAAATAAGAAGATGAGTTTATATAAATTACCCTGATACCTGATCACGAAAGATATAAATATATCCTCTCCCCTCTTTTTTCCATGGAAAAGATGATTAGATTTGGCGTTTCCATTCCTCCAGAATTATTAAAAAAATTTGATGAGTTTATAGACAGGAAGGGGTATGAGAACAGATCAGAGGCGATAAGAGACATAATAAGGGATAAATTGATAGAAGAAACAGAGAAAGAAGGAGAAATTGTGGGAAGTGTTACAATTCTTTATGACCATGATGTGAGAGGCCTGATGGAGAAACTCACAGATCTACAGCATGAGAACTTTACCAGTGTTTTAACAACTGTACACGTACATTTAGATGAACATCACTGTTTGGAGGTCATAATAGTTAGAGGAGAAGCAGAATCCGTAAAAAAACTTGCCGATAGACTGATAGCAACAAAAGGAGTGAAACATGGAAAACTGGTAATGACATCCACCTCATATGCCCAGAGAGAAGAGGATGAATCCCACCACCAAACCAAAAAATAAATTGAATATCTTTATCAGTAGAGAGTCCCTCAGCGTATAGGAAAGCAGAGGAAGCATTCCATGGCCGTCCTGAACGATAGAGCTTGTGAGTATTACCGAGAAGGGAATTAATCCATCTGCATACATCATCACAAAGACCATATGCGGTCCTGATTCAGGGATCATTCCGATGAGAGCACTGATGACGAGAACCCATCCCATATTTGATCTCACAAAGTTCTCCAAGTTCCAGTGCTGAAGTCCGAGATTGATGAAGAGTAAAGCAAAGAATGTCCATAAGAACACCCTCCATATATGTTTTCTGATGATATGACTCCATACATGTTCCTCCAAATAATGTTTTGATACCGTTACAGAGATAAATAATGCTATGGAGGAGAGAGACAGGAAAATAATTCTCTCGGGTTCATCTATGCTCCATGATTGAGGACCCCAGAGACCACTCAGGTTCAGCAGAATTAAAAGTATAAAAAATGAGATCAATCCGTATCTTGCGGGGGATAATTCAGGAAATCTTTTCAGTGAGGAAGGATAAAAATAATGTCTTTTTGTTGTATCATGGATCTTCTGAAGATCACATTCGGAGCATGGAACTATATTCAGCTGTGATGCTATTTTATCAGAGATCAATGCTCCTGCTATGCCCAGAAAGAATAATAAAATGAAGAGTAAAACAGCCTTTCCCGGGAACAGAGTGAGCATGACAAATGATTCATCGCCCGAGGTGGCTATCATCCCTCCAACTATAGCCCCAAATGATAAAAGTCCATGAACATAAAATGAAACATTCATAAAGGAACCCAGACAGCCGGGTGTGCTCCCGAGAAAAGACGCGGTGAAGTACTGACGGAGTCTTCCACCCTTCACCACCTTCTCCATCTTTCCCTTTGTCAAAACGTTTAGATAATCCACCAGGATCATCATCACAAAAACAAATATAGTTATCATGATAGATTTGTTCAGAATGTTTGTCAGCTCAGAGATTGCATCACCTCCTTTATCTTTTCCCATATCTCTCTTACCAGAGGGTTATCATTATACTCTATGATAGTCTTCTCCTCGATCATTGCCTTTGTGAAATCAGGATCATAGGGTATCTCTCCAGCTATCTCTATTCCATTCTCCATGCAGAACTTTTCAATCTTCTCTGAATTTTCTCTGTTTATATCATATTTATTTATGCATACCATAGTTTTTATCCCGAAATGTTTCGAGACATCATACACCCTCTTCAGATCATGTAATCCTGATAGAGTTGGCTCTGTAACTATCAGTGCCAGATCGCTGTCTGTTAAAGAGGCTATAACAGGACATCCTATACCCGGAGATCCATCTATTATTATCAGATCTTTTTTTCTTTTTTCGGCGATCTCCCTTGCGGTACTTCTCACAAGACTCACAAGTTTTCCTGATGTCTCCTCTCCTATGTTGAGCCTTGCATGCACCATGGGTCCAAATCTTGTTTCAGAGATATAAAGGATACCTGAATCCCTTTCTTTAAACTCCACAGCATTTACCGGACATACATACACACATACACCACATCCCTCACATTTCAGCTCATTCACCCTCAGATCATCAGTTATAGCATCAAATTTACAATTTTCATAGCATTTTCTACAGTTTATACATTTTTCATGATTTATAGAGGCTAATTTCATGCCTGAAAACTTCTTTTCTTCTTTTATTTCGGGATGAAGTATCAGATGAAGATCAGGAGCATCGACATCACAGTCAGCTATAACGGCACCTTCTGCCAGTGCAGCAAAAGCTCCGGTAAGCGTAGTTTTTCCAGTTCCTCCCTTCCCGCTGATCACTGTTAACTGTCTCATCTGATCGCCTCGTAGAGTTTTCTGAATCTCTCCTTCCACTCCGGCATCTCCAAGGTAAAGGGAACTCCTCTTGAATAAAGCTCAGCTATTTTCCTCTCATATGGGATCTTCATCAGTATGGGAATATTATTTTCCTTACAGTACTCCTCCACTTTTTCATTGCCGATCCCATCTCTGTTTATGACAATCCCGTAAGGTATCCCCAGTTTTTCCAGAACTTCAACAGCTATCCTGAGATCACTTAAGCCAAAAGGTGTTGGCTCTGTAACAAGAATACAGTAATCGCTTTTACTCACGGACTCTATGACAGGGCAGGAAGCTCCCGGAGGAGCATCTATTACTGTATCTTTCCTCCTGTCTATCTTCTTTTTCACTGCGGAAACAACAGGAGTTGCCATAGCCTCCCCTATGTTTAATTTTCCCTGATAAAAACTGCCATCTCCAGCCACCTCACCTATCTTTCTCTTTTCATAAGTTATGGCATCTTCAGGGCAGACAAGTTTACATCCTCCACATCCGTGGCATAACTCTTTAAACACCAGAACATTCTCTTTTGTAACAGCGAGAGCATTATACTCACAGAATTCTGAACATTTTCCACAGAAATTGCATTTTTTGAAATTTATAACAGGAACATCCAATGTAACATCTTCTATATCCTTTAAATCCTTTTTCAGAAATATATTGCAGTTTGGCTCCTCAACATCACAGTCCAGAAGAACAGCATCTATGGATAATGCCAGATTTACTGCAACGGTGGTTTTTCCAGTTCCCCCCTTTCCAGATGCTACTGCTATGATCATAGTATTATCTCCATCCCTGCATATCCCATCTCTGCATTTTCAAATCTATTTACAATCTCCTTTTTCTTTACAGTACAGTGGCATGGAATAATACGCTCAATATCCCCAAGAAGATCGAGATTATCGAATCCATGGAAACCACCGATCAGAGTATGAGTGTTATCGGGAAGTATATTCTCCAGTCCCGGATGTGCACATCCTGTAACAACAACTGTTCCTTTCTCATTCTCTATATAGAGAGATTGTTCCTTTATCTCTTCTCCAAGAACACCGGAGCTGAATATATTACCGAGTATCCTCTCTCTTTTCCTGATCTCAAAGAGATTTGCTCTGGAAGATATCTCGTTTTTCAGATTGGTGGAAAAAGATGCAGGTACATAGATATTTTTTCCCTTCATTATCGCGGGTAAACTTCCTATGTGATCCCAGTGCTGATGTGAAAGAATGATTGTATCTATATCATCCATCGATATCCCGAAGATGGATAGATTATGTAAAAGTACTGCAGGATCCCATCCTACATCGAACAAAATATGATTCTCTATCAGACAGGAAAATCCCCAGGATTTTATAAATCCCTTCTTTGCTTCATTGTCATAAACAATTTTCACGTTCATTTTATCACAAAAATAAAAAAAATAATGCCTGAAAAGGCATTATTTACTGTACTGATCCAGAGCTTTTACAACTAACTGTACATACATTAAAGCAGGACCTCCACCCATGAGAGCTGCTACAAAACATGCTTCCATTATCTCGTCCTCCGTGGCACCGGCCTTGAGTGCGTTGTTAACATGGAAAGCAATACACCACTTACACTTTCCAACTACTGATAACGCCACTGCTATAAGCTCCTTTGTCTTTACGGAGAGAGCACCTTCTTTTTCCACAGCGCCCATGAATTCACTGAATGCTTTCAGGACTTCAGGATACTCCTTCCCAAGCCTGTTCAAACTATGGTTCACTTCTTTTAAAGTTTCCTTCATATCCTCCATTTTATCACCTTCTTACTAACGGTATTCCACATTTCGGGCATTTCATTGTATTGCATGGGGTACCTGCCTGATGCTGTACTGTATATCCACACTGGGGACATACGCATTCTCCTCCAGGTCCCATGCCTCCTCTTCTGCCCATACCTCTATACGTCATAATATCTCCTCCTCACATTTTATATGTTTTCCTGTTCTCATATAATATCTGAAGTGTTCCAGCCATATCGGTGTTCTGGGAGAACTCTGAACAAATCTTACAAACTTCATCAAACGATTCATCGTTACAGGATCCAGATCATGCTCTATTCTGCATGCATCCTTCTCTGCAATTTTTCTATCCACGCCAATGATCTCTAAAAAACTCAGGAGAGTTTTATTTCTGTTATATACATTTTCAGCTATCTTTTTTCCTTTTTCTGTTAATTTAATACCCTTGTATTTCTCATAGGATACATATCCCATTTTATTAAGCTTCTGTACCATTTCTGTAACACTTGGTGGCTGAACCTTAAGAGCTGAGGAAATATCTGAAGTTTTAACAAATCCCTGTCTCTCTGAAAGGATATATATCGTTTTAAGATAATCCTCAATGCTCTCTGTTATCAAAAGAACACCTTATTTTTTCTTTAATTCTTCAAGCATTTTTTTTACCTCATCTAACTCTTTCTCTATTCTTTCCATCCGTTTTTTAAGCGTTGTAGTATCTTGTTCTTTTGGCATGGGACTCACAGGCTGTGTAGGAGGCTGTTGGACAAATCCCATGCCGCGCCCCATACCACGGCCCATTCCTCTTCCTAATCCCATACCTCTACCTCCTCCCAAACCAAATGTCTGCTGAGGAGTAGAAGGGATGAGATCTCCCTTCAGATACTTTGTCACCACATCCCTGACATTTCCCTGAGCTGAGATCATTTTAACATTGGACTGGGAAAATACGGATGCGACATTTGGACCGAAGTTTCCTGCTATAACAGCCTCCACTCCTTTATTGGCCACATACTGTGCAGCCTGTATTCCTGCGCCACCCATCGCGGTGGCGAACTTATTCTCCTCCACAACTGTATCTCTGATCTCCTTTCCTTCCACATCCACAAATGTATATGTTCTGCATCTTCCAAACACAGGAGAGACTGTATCTTCAAGCCCTCCCTTCGTTGTTGCAATGGCTATTTTCATTATATCACTTCCTGAGTTCTTCAAGCCTCTTCTTTATCTGTTCTAACTGCTGTTCTATCAACTTTGCCTGATTCTCCAGCATCGAGATCTCCTGATCTTTTGATAATGCCATACCCTGATAAAACGGCATCTGAGATCCCAAAAATTGCTGTACCTGTCCTGTTTGCATTAAATACTGAGCTGCAGGAGGCAATCCAGTAGGAGATCTATCTACCCATCCTGGACTGAACCCAAATCTCATCCACCCGGGCATTCCTGTCGCATAATACATCCATCTATATCTCATTTTATCACCTCTTTATTTTTTTATTTTATTTACCATCTTCCTCTTCCGCGGCCACGGCCGCCCCAGCCTCTTCCCCTTCTTGGGAAGAAATATGGCCTACCATACATTACTGGGTATCTATATATTGTTGGGTATGTATTCATTGCGGGGTATGGTACCCCCGAGTATGGTACCGCACAAAAACCCATTCCTCTTCCTGTAAGTGGACCCATTCCCATAGGTCCTGTTCCATCAAATCCTGGCATTTATATCACCTCTTCCTTTTTCTCAAAAAATTTCTCAACTTTTAAGATTATATTTTTAAAAGCTTCTTTGGCTTTTGAATTTCCATTATTTAAGATAAATGGAATTCCAGAATCACTGGATTCGACTATCTTCATTTCTATTGGAATTCTACCAAGAAATGGGACTTTTAGCTCCTTAGAAGCTTTTTCTCCTCCTCCTTTCTTGAACAGATCTATTTCCTTTCCACAGTGGGGGCATATAAGCCCTGACATATTCTCAATTATACCCACCACAGGAACATTGAGTTGTTTTGCAAAGTTAACAGCCTTTCGTGAATCCAGTAAAGCTACATCCTGTGGAGTTGTTACAATGATAGCCCCATCTGATTTCAGAAGCTGGGCTATACTGAGAGGCTCATCTCCTGTTCCTGGTGGCAGATCTATGATCATATAATCGAGATCCTCCCATGCAACATCATTTGTAAACTGTGATATAGCCTTCATCTTTAATGGTCCTCTCCATATAACAGGAGAATCTGTGTCTGGAAGTAAAAAAGCCATTGACATTACCTTTAGATTCAAAACAGAAACAGGGATTATCTTTGAATCTATGACATCTGGTTTTTTATCCTCTATCCCAAGCATTTTTGGTATATTGGGACCATGGATATCGGCATCCAGTATCCCAACTTTATATCCTTCCATGGATAAGGTTAAAGCCAGATTTACAGCTACTGTGCTCTTTCCAACTCCTCCCTTTCCACTCATTACCATAATTTTATGTTTTATCTCACTCATATTCTCCCTCCACGATATCTGTGTGGTCCTACAACGAAAGTTCCTCCTTTTATCTGAATGGCCTTACCATTGAACAGAGCATCCGCTATCTTTTTTCTCCCTGAGGTGAGTATTCTGTGAAATGTTGGCTGGGAGATGTTCATTTTTTTTGCTGCTTCTTCCTGTGATAATCCTTCAAGGTCCTTCAGTCTTATCGCCTCCAGCTCCTCACAGTTCAGGATTATCTCCTCCAGGCCTCTCATCGGTATTCCTCCTGGCTTGAAGTATGTTATAGCAGGCATCTGCCATATCCTTCTGCACTTTCTTGGTCTGGCCATTATGAATATTAATTCATAATCCTTTATAAATTTTTCGGTTAGGCTAAATTTTTATGAATTGTAAGAGATCTTATTCTATCTCTTCGAAACTGATTATGTTTATTTCATGTTTGAAGAGATCGATATAGATATTCTCAGACTCTGTTTCCAGCTCTCCAATCTGATTGTCATATGGATCCGATCTCCAGTATTTTTTCCTGGGAAGAATCTCCCCCATGTATTGAGAGTTTGCTATCATTCTGAAAGCATCAAGGTTTCCAAAATAGAACTCCCTGTACTCCTGTATATCTCTTCTTGCACCTCCAAAAGAGAGATCCGCTGGAAGCCATCCGTATGGATGTACATAGAAAACAGCCCAGTCATGTGGACCTGGACGGATGGGATTGGCATACCATCCTGACTGCCATCTTGCCGGTACACCTGCTATTCTGCACATTGTGATAAAGAGAAGTGCCTGCACCCCGCAATCTCCCCTGAGATTGGAAGCGCAGAACTGGGGTATGTTTTCATATAGAGAATATGGGTGCATATAGGAGTATCTCACATTCATAGTTATCCAGTCATATATTCTTTTAGCCTTGAGATACGGATTTTTTTCTTTCCCCACTATCTCTGATGTAAGTTCTCTTATATAAGGCGTGAAGATTATATGGGGTGGGTTTTCCTTTAAAAACTCATATTTTTCTGATGACAGAACTTTTTCAGGATCTACTCTGGTGATCTGCTCCTGAATTGTATACTCAAATCTCACAGAGAACTCAAGATCCTCTCTTGGAGTATCCTCCATATATATAGTCCTCTGTGGGGTCTCATTCGGAGAGACCCTGTATTCTTCATGGGAACAGCTCAGCATCTTCACAGATATGATTGGAAACTCCTCTTTCGGAAAGGGGAGCCAACATCTCACCTCCTTTCCATCTTCTATCTTCGGTTTTAGTCTAATCTCCGCTATCACTCTGTATTTTTTCGGTCTATCACCTGAGATCAGCTCATTCAACCTTTTATGTAGATACTCCTTGGCTTTTTTTCCCTCTTCGTCTTCTTTTATCCTCTTTCTATACTCTGGATTTAAAAAAATTAAGTTTTCGAAGAATCTCGTCTCATAAACTCTCTTTCCCTCTATTAAAATGCAATCCAGTGCACCGATCTCATTGAGTCTCCTGTACTCACTCTCCGAAAACTCAGTTATGGAATCAAACATTTTCTTTCTCGCTTCCTCTTCAGAGATTCCATAACATTTTAAAATTCTGTCTATTCTCTCCAGTTCATACCTTAGCCTCTCTTTCATCATTGCTGGAAGATCATCCTTTAATCTCTGTTTTATCATATTCTTTGCCTTGGAAAAATTTCCAGCTCCCTCCTCTCTGAGTATTTCCTCAGGAAGTGAGACTGTCATGAACTTCATGATACCACTACATCCTCTATTCCAAGTCCATCTCCATCAGGAAGTATTACCTTTCCTCTCTCTATCTTCACTCCTCCCTTTGCAGGATCCTTTACAAGTGTAAGGGAAGAATCGAGATCCGCTCTTGTTATATTCCTTGCAGACGCCACAAGATGTGATGCTGCTGTGATAGCCACTCCTGTTTCGCTCATGCACCCCACCATGCACTCCATCCCTGCTGCCTCTGCGATATTCGCTATTTTGATCCCGTTAGTTATGCCACCACACTTCATCAGCTTTATATTGAACATATCCACAGCTTTTTCCTCTATCAATCTCAGTGCGTCCTGCGGAGAAAAAACTGATTCGTCTGCCATCACCGGAATATCGACCCTCTCTCTCACCCATCTCAATCCCTTTATGTTCCACCACGGAACTGGCTGTTCAATGAGTTCAAGATCATACTTTTCCATACTCTTAACTGCCTTAACTGCCTCTTTTGGGCTCCATCCCTGATTCGCATCTGCTCTCAGCTTTATCTTATATCCAACGGCATCTCTTATCCTTTTTATTCTCTCTATATCCTCTTCAGGATCAACTCCCACCTTTATTTTGATCGTATCAAATCCATCCTCAACTATCTTTATGGCATCTTTCGCCATTTCCTCTGGCTTCTTTATCCCTATGGTAAAATCTGTCCTGAACTCAGATCTGTATCCTCCCAGAAACTTATAAACCGGCTTTTTTATCTCCTTTCCGATCAGATCGAGTAAAGCCATATCCACAGCATTTTTCAGAGGATGATTCCCCCTGAGAGCTCTATCGATCTCCTCCTCTATCCTGATAATATCAAAGGGATCTTTTCCTATGAGAATCTTTTTCACATGTTTTAAACCTTCGATGATCTGGTTCTGAGTATCCCCAGTTATCCTAGGAGCTGGCGCAGCTTCTCCATATCCCGTAAATTCATCTGTTTTGATACGTATGATAACATTGTTGCTCTCCTCTATGGTTCCAAGAGATATTGTAAAAGGCTCTTTGAGAGGTATCAAAAGAGGATGTATCTCGAGTTCCCTGATCTTCATTTCTTTCACCGTTTGATCCTTGGACAGACTGGATATATATGAGTTTTGCTTCTATGCCATTAAGTGCCAGAAAACATTTATACAGAGATTGATTATATGAGATGATCAGCTATGTCAAAAATAAAAAATATTGTTCAGCGTCCTGTTGCCAGATGATGCAGATCTGATAGAAGCAATTATTGGTATAAGAAGATAACTATATCTCCACCCTCACAAGCTCTCTATCCCTGTATGTATATATGCCTTTGCTCTGGATATACTTACAGGCACTCTCTATCCAGAATTCATCCGCCTTTATCTCCTTAAGTTCGTCTATACTGATAGATTTTTTGTTTTTTTTCTCCATAATATCCAGGATCATTGAAGATATTGGTTTTACTATGAGATCCTTCTTTTTTTCATTTATATACTCGTAAACAACATAGGCTGTGTCCTGATCTGTTTTCAGGGTCTCTTTTATATCCTCTATCGTTATATCCTTAGGTAAGTTTGTATCCATCTTTTTCTGGATATAATTTGCAGCCAGTCTCTCCAGTTCAGCCCTGTTAAAAGCCTTCACAAACTTTGAAAGATCTATCTGGACTGTAATATAAAGATCCGTTATTTTATAGAGTTTGGAGGGAGTGCCACCTCTTGTGTAGATATAATTCACTATTCCCGCCTCCTCAAGTATCTCTAAATGTTTCGTCACAGTTGGCAAACTGAGATTCAAGACTTTGGCTATAGCTGAAGGTGTCATTCCAATTCTGTATCTCCTGAGGAGAAGTTCAATTATCTTTAACCTTGTCTCATTTGTCAGAGAATACAGTACCGCCATTGCTTTTAGAGTATCTCTTTTTGATATTGATACCATTATTACCACTCAGATAGTGCATGAAACTAATATCATAATCAGACAGAACGCTGAGATTAAAAGATACGGTGTTATTGCGCAGAGAAAGGATCTTCCAAGATCCAGACCATAAACCTCACTTACAGCCAATGTTCTCAGCACAATGCGCCAGATAAACTCAGCTATCTTCATCCCGAGGATGGCAAAGATCCCTATGACCGGAGAGAAAATAAATATCAGAAGCCCCAATGTGAGGGATATCGAAGCAATCTCTGAGTATCCGTAGGTGCATAGAATGGATTCAAAGTCCCCTAAGCCATGGAAAATGTGCTTTGCCACTATATGAGCCACGCCTGCATTCACTATCCATGAAAAAAGCGAAAGGATGGTAAAGAATATTGCTATTCCCAGAAAAAAAGTGAGCAGGAGAGCAGAGTATCCTGAGAAATTGATCTGTATCTCTCCAAAATCAGGATATACATAGATCCTGCCCGAAAAAAGATCCTCTATGAAACTCATTCCCCGAACAACACCTATCCCGAAGAGGACAATATTGAGAAAACTCATTCCGAGAATCACCGCTAAGGGTTCTGTCATTGAGAACCCTTCTGCAAGTATATTCTGAAAGGCGTCTCTTGGCGAAAAAATCACATTTTTGACTCTATTTGCAAATTTCACTCTATCACCTCTATATGCCCCGGTCCTATGTCTATCCATATCTCGTATTGTACATCTTTATCAGGATTTATCCTGTATGTTCCCTCCTCCATCAATGTCTTCTCTGCTTTGATCTCGATAGCACCCATACCTATTGAATAATGCAGTATATACCCTGCATCTCTGTTTATAAATAACTTCACAGCTCCTGTATCCACGTTTATCCTCACAGTTCCCTTTCCATTTTCGGGAAGGTGCAACACAACATTACCCACTTCGAGATCAATATCCATCTTCTCAAAGTTTCCGGAGTTCAAAGAAAGATTTGCATTGCCTACGTTTAACTTAAGTTTAAAGTTTTTAAAACTGTCCGCAATACTTCCTCTTATCTCACCCACCGTGACAGAGTACTTCACCGTATCATCTGTATTCTCAATCTTCGGAGGTTTAATATAATCTCCTCTGTGATGCTTTATTATTGTTGTGAGATCGTATAGAGTGTCGTTGGAGAGTTTTATATCAATATCCCCTACCTCCACATCGAATGAGATCATCTCCTTATCCTGAAGATTCTTTTCAGTGTTCTGGTAGGTTTCTATCTCCATAGTTTCTGAACCAAGATAGATAGCTCCGTTTTTTGTCTTCACGGTACATCCACTTAGGATAATACATCCTATTACAATCCCTGCTATCCATATATTCTTTTTCACAACATCACCTTTTCTAAACACTTAGTTTTCATGTATATAAAAACTAAGTTTCTATTTAAAAACTTTTCGTTGACCGTAATTATAACAAAAGATCGAAAAATTTTTTATATACTTATTTTGATAAAGTATAAGTTACGGTGGCAAAGATGAAAATGCCCATTTGTGATCTCTGTCTCAGAAGCAATACTCTCTGTAAGAGATGTGAAAAAAAATTAAGGGAGAAAAAAATAACAGAGTTAGATATAGAGATGGCAAGAACATTATATGCCATAGATAGAAGATATGGAATCGGCAATGTAACATTTAAAAAATCCTTTGAATCTGATGGATTAATAGTAATGATGGTGGGGAAGGGAGATGTAGGAAATATAGTCGGAAAAAGAGGGAAGATAATAAGAATACTCAAAAGGAAGTTTAATAAGAAAATAAGAGTTATAGAAGAGACTGACAATATAAAAGAACTCGTAGCTGAGATAATCTCCCCTGCAAGAGTAATGGGGATGAATATAATATATCCTGTATCTGGCAGTGCAATAAACAAGATAAGGATAGACGAAACATCAAAGGATAAAATGCCTGCAGATGTATCTGTGATTGAAGATATAGTAAAAAGAATTATAAAAAAAGATATAAAAATAGTATTAGAGTGATTAAAATGATACTTAAAGGATGGATTCATGAAATAAGGGACTTAGGAGGAATAAAATTTCTGATCCTGAGGAATAGGGAAGGTTTATACCAGATAGTACTCCCAAAGAAAAAAGTTCCCGGTGAGATATTTGAGAAAGTTTCTGAGTTGAATAAAGAGGATGTTGTTTTAATAGAATGTGAAAAAAAGGAAAGCAAAGCAAAGGATTTTGAGTTTGAGTATCTTCCTTCAGAGATAACAGTACTGAACAGATCCGAGACACCTCTTCCCCTTGATCCTGCAGAAAAGGTATCTGCTGAGATGGATACGAGACTGGATAACAGGTTTCTGGATCTGAGAAAAAGGAAGATATACAGTATATTCAAAATAAGAAGCGATCTTTTAAGATATGCAAGAGAATTTCTTCTAAATAATGATTTTATTGAGATTCATACACCAAAAATCATTTCTACGGCATCTGAAGGTGGAACTGATCTGTTTCCCGTGCAGTATTTTGAAAAAAAAGCTTATCTCTCTCAGAGTCCCCAGTTATATAAAGAGATGATGATGGCAGCTGGGTTTGATAGAGTATTTGAGATCGCATGGTACTTCAGAGCAGAAGAACACAATACAAGGAGACATCTCAATGAATCAACAGCCATTGACCTTGAAATGGCATTTATAAAAGATGAAGAGGATGTTATGGAGACTCTTGAGAATCTTATTCATCATATAATCAAAAATATATCTGAAAACTGTAAAAAAGAACTGAATGAGATCGGAGTGGAGATGGATATTCCGGAGACTCCATTTAAAAGGATAACATATGATAAAGCCATAGAGATACTCAATGATAGAGGATCCACCATAGAGTGGGGGGAGGATCTTGGAACTGAGGATGAAAGGATCCTTGGAGAGTATATGAAAGAGAATGATATAGCGTATTATTTCATAAAAAGATTTCCGGCAAAAAAAATATTTTATATAATGCCCGATGGGAAGTACTGCAGAGGATTTGACCTTGACTGTAACGGTGTTGAGATAACATCCGGAGGGCAGAGAATACATGATCACGATCTGCTGGTGAATAGAATCCGGGAATTTGGATTGAATCCCGCTAATTTTGAGGATTATCTGAAGGTCTTCAGGTATGGAATGCCTCCTCATGGAGGATTTGGCATGGGTATAGAAAGGCTCCTTATGGAGATATTAAGGCTGAACAATATAAGGGAATGTATACTGTTTCCCAGGGACAGGAACAGAATAAAACCCTGAACAGAGATTATTTTTATAAATTAATTATTATTGCACAGACAAAGTTATGTACCACAGAAACCTTTAAATATAATATCATCTATTTCCACTTAGGTGATAAAATGGTGATTGCATTCGTTCTGTGTGTCACACAGGCCGGGAAAGAAAAAGAAGTTCTGGAAAAACTGCTGAGATTGAAAGAAGTAGAAGAAGCCCATATTGTATATGGAGAATATGATGTTATAGCCAAAATCAAGCTTGATGATCTGAAAATGCTTGATACTTTTATAGTGGATAAAATAAGAGTTATTGAGGAGATACAGGTAACTTCAACAATGATCTCCAGTGATTAAGATGTTAAAATCCCTCTCAAATGCTGTTGGTGTCTCGGGGTATGAGGATGAGGTTGCGGAACTGATAAAATCTGAGATGGAAAAATACGCAGATGAAGTTGAAATAGACAAAATGGGAAATGTAATAGGACTGAAAAAAGGAAAGGGTAAAGGAAAGATAATGCTTGCAGCTCATATGGATGAGATAGGCCTCATGATCACCCATGTCGGTAAATTTCTTCATTTTACACCTGTGGGGGGGATAGATCCCAGGATACTCTTGGGACAGGAAGTTATAGTTCTCACTGAAAAGGGAAGATACAACGGTGTTATAGGCGCAAAACCCCCGCACATCCAAAAGCCTGAAGAGAGAAAAAATGTAATAGAAATTGATAAACTCGTAATCGATCTTGGTTTCCCTGAAGATGAGCTTAAAAAAATAGTAAAAAAAGGGGATCTGGCAGTTTTTGCCACAAAATTTACTGAACTGAAAAATGAAAACTCTACGGGTAAGGCGCTTGATGATAGAACATGTGTATTTACCCTTCTCGAGACAATGAAGATGATAAATGAAACATTCTGTGATGTATACTTTGTCGCCACCACGCAGGAAGAGGTGGGTGTGAGGGGTGCAAAAACGTCGGGATATAAAATATCACCGGATATAGGTATTGCTGTGGATGTTACATTTGGTTCCTCCAGGGACACCAAAGAAAATACCTTTAAACTTGGAAAAGGTCCTTGCATAGGTCTGGGAGCTAATATCAGCCCAAAAATATTCAATCTTCTAAAAAAAACTGCGGAAAGAGAAAAAATACCATATCAGATAGAGGTGCTCCCGGGAAGAAGTGGAACTGACGCCATGTCCATTCAGACTGTTAAAAGTGGAGTCGCAACTGGTGTTGTTTCAATTCCTCTGAGGTATATGCATTCCCCTGTGGAAGTGGTGAATATGAATGATATCAAAAACTGTGCAAAATTATTGAGTTCCTTTATTTCGAATATTGATGAGAAGGTGCTGGAGGAGTTGAGATGCTTTTGAAGGAACTTTCAAATGCAAATGGTACCTCTGGTTTTGAGGATGAGGTGAGAGATCTTATAAAATCCCGCCTCTCAACATACAGAACAGATGCTATGGGGAATCTCATAACATCAGAGGAGGGAAAAGGACTTAAGGTGATGCTTGCAGCTCATATGGATGAGGTTGGACTTATAGTTTCAGGCATTGACGATGACGGATATCTCCTGTTCAAAAAAGTTGGAGGAATAGATGACAGAGTCCTCATGGCCAAAAGAGTGGTAATAGGCGAGAACAGAATTGAAGGTGTGATAGGGGCGAAGCCCATACATCTCCTGAAAGAAGAAGAAAAAAAGAAAACGGTGGAATATGATAAACTCTATATAGACATAGGAGCTGAGAGTAAAAAAGATGCCGAAGAAGCAGTGAGGATAGGAGATCCTGTTTATTTTGCCACAGAATTTAAGGAAAATGGACATTGTTTCATTGGCAAGGCGCTTGATGACAGGGTTGGATGCAGCATACTCCTCGATATGTTAAAAAAGGATTTTTCATTTTCTCTCTATGGTGCATTCACAGTTCAGGAGGAGGTGGGACTCAGGGGTGCACAGGTGGTAGCATATGATATAGATCCAGATATCTGCATCGTTCTTGAAGGAACTTTTGCAAGTGATACCCCTGATATAAAGGAAGAGCTTCAGACACCGAAATTTGGAGAAGGACCTGCTATAACGGTAGCAGATAGAAGTGTAATCTGTGATCCTAAACTCGTGAACTTTTTCAGGGATACAGCAGAGAAAAATGACATTCCATATCAGATAAAGAGACCCTTCACAGGGGGTACCGATGCGGGAGCCATTCATCTTACAAAGGAGGGAGTACCTTCTGGTGTCATTGCTTTACCCTCACGATATATTCATTCTCCTGTTTCTATGGGTAATAAAGAGGATTATAAAAATATGAAAGAACTTGTTTATAAAATTTTAGAGAGGATAGAATCAGAAAAAGGTGATTTTTATGGACATTGAGTTTCTGGGTAAACTTGTTAAGGCTGTTGGTGTCTCGGGGTATGAGGATGAGGTTGCGGAACTGATAAAATCTGAGATGGAAAAATACGCAGATGAAGTTGAAATAGACAAAATGGGAAATGTAATAGGACTGAAAAAAGGAAAGGGTAAAGGAAAGATAATGCTTGCAGCTCATATGGATGAGATAGGGTTTGTTGTGAGCCATATAGACAAGAATGGATTTATATTCATATCTCCTGTTGGTGGGATAAATGTAAAGACACTCATCAGCAGAAGAGTAATAGTGCATGGAAATGAGAGATATTATGGAATAATGGGAAGTGTGCCACCCCACATAAAAGAGAAAGAAGAAAAAGAGCTATCCATTGAAGATATCTTTGTGGACATAGGTGCAAAGGACAGGGAAGAAGTCCTGAAAAAAGGGATAAAGGTGGGAAGTATAATCACATATGATGGAGATCTTAAAAAACTATCAGGAAGAAGATACACGAGTAAAACTATGGATGACAGAATAGGTGTCTTTGTTCTTATGGAGACCCTGAAAAAAGCAAAGAGTTCATATGATATTTATTTCGTTGCCACTGTACAGGAAGAAGTTGGATTGAGAGGTGCAAAAACCTCAGGATATAAAATATCACCGGATATAGGTATTGCCGTGGATGTCACCCTGGCAAACGATATCCCTGAGGTGAAGGAGCATAAGAGAATAACAGAACTGGGAAAGGGACCCGCAATAACGATAATGGATAGAAGTGTAATAGGAAATAAAAGACTCAACTCCTTCATAGAAAAGATCGCTCAGGAGGAAAACATACCCCTCCAGAGAAATATCCTCTCGAGAGGAGGTACAGATGCAGGAACGATCCATCTCACAAAGGAAGGAGTGATCTCCACAACACTCTCAATACCCACAAGATTCGTGCATTCTACTGTGGAATGTGTGGATATGAATGATGTGGAGAATGCAGTAAAGCTTCTTGTAAAAGTTCTGGAGAAATTAGATTCCTTTGCTGTATATCAAGAGAAGAAGACCTATTCCACTTATGGCAGATCCCGTAAGCAATCCTATGAGTAAGTAGTATCTATCCCTGTTTACCTCCTTATTCTCAGCAGTCAGGGTATCTATTATGGACTCTATTTTAGCTCTGCACTCCAAGGCTTTTTCAGTGTCTCCTGAGCTCATATACTGAAGTTCAGCATCTATAAGTGAGTTTATTGCATCTCTGTAACTTCCCTCTGAGAAACTCTGAAGTCCCTGTGTATAGTACATATCCCCCTTGGTGTTCTCCTTTGGAGGCGTTGTTGGAGGGCTTTCTTTTTTTACAACTATATCCACCGTTTTCTTCAGACCTGCATTATTGAGATCCTGATCACTGTATGTCAGATTTATATCGAGAGAATATATTCCTGAGGAAAGTTTCGTTGCATCAATAATAATCTCCCCCTTCTTCTCCTCTCCTGGAGCTAAAGTACTCCCATTAAGGTCTATCTTTGTGGGAATATTCTCAGGAGTTGTGGTGATGACTATATTCTCAGCTTTTCCGGTCCCCGAGTTCTTTATAATAAAAGGTATCCTCGCCTCATCTGTTTTCACTTCAATCCTCTCATTGGTATGTATGGAAAGAAGAGGCTTTGGAATTATAACAGCTATCTTAATCTTCTTTTCCTGAGGAGGAAGAGGAACACATCCATCCTTGCAGGGCCCAACTCTTCCTGAGAATATAACAGGTATGGAGTATGTGCCTCCTCTTATTCCCTTTTTGAAGACAAATTTCAGAGAAACCTGATCCTCTCCATTCTTGCCGTTTTTCTTGTAATACAAGGGAGCCTTGAACTTTGCTTCATCCACCTTAAAATCTATGAACGGGAGAACATAATCAGGTATCTCCTCTTTATCTATTTTGACATGGCATTCCCAGACGTTGTCTCCTGCTGTGTTTATCAGTTTCACCTTTATCTCAACTTCTTCCCCCACCAGCACCTGAGAAGGATAATCATACTCCAAGGTAACATTTTCAAAGCTTAAAACATATGGCATTCCAATCATGAACAACAAAAATAAGACTAATTTTTTCATTTTTTCACCTCACTCCTTTCTTATCAGCACAATGCCACAGATCAGAGCCACAACAGATAGAATGATGGCTATAACAAAGACAGTCTTCAACTCCGGCATCTCTATCTTGATCTTGGTCTCATCTATCTTTTTATTTATCTCATCTATCTTTTCCTCGCAATCCGCTATTTTTTTCTCATAAAGCGTTTTATAATCCTCATTATACTTTGTCAGGTTAAACAGGAGAGTGTACAGGGATTTTGCATCCTCCATATCCTTCAATGCATCATTATAATTTCCGCTGTTCATCTCTCCAACTCCTCTCTGATACATCTGATCAGCCTTTTCTGTATCAGTTTTTATTTTATCAATTGTATCCTCTATCAGATTTATTTTACCGTTTATGTCATTGACTTTAAGATTTGCACCTATCTCCTCATACAGGGCTTTAGCTTCTTTATATTTCTCCAAGGCAGATTCGAATTCATCCTCCCCCAAAAGACTTTCAGCCTCTCTCTCCATCTTAACAGCTTTATTGAGTTTTTCCTGATATATTTCTTCCTCAGTTGGACCAAGAATATGAATATTGCACTTTTTCTGAAAATTCAGTTTTTTATTTCTCATATCGAAATACTCCACATTCACTGTAAGTGAATAATCTCCATAATCTATATTCTCAGTATTCAGATATAATTTTTCATCGATGACTCCACTGGCATTTAAATCTCCTGATATATCCGGGGATTCTAAATTTTCAAGTAATTTATAATCTGAAACATAAGAAACAGAGAGATTATACGCTGTACCTGTACCCAGATTTTTAATCTTGAAGGGAATCTCAAGATCTTCTCCTCCTTTCACGGTATAATCATCCTTCAGTTCTATAGCGATCATCGGCTTTTCTATTATAAGTATAACTTTTGTTTCTCTTATCTGTGGCCTCATGGGCTTGCATCCTGCTGTACAGGCTGTCCATTTTCCTGAGACACTTATCGGTATCACATACTCCCCCGAAGGAGCATTATCTCTGAATCGGATAACAAGATCAAGTGTGACCTCTGCACCATTCTCAAACTTTATTGTCTCTGCTCTATCTTTTACCACCTCTATGTATTCAGAGAGTTTATCTGTAATTATCTCTGCCCAGCACTTCCATATCTTCTCTCCTGTTTCATTTTTCAGAGTCACAGATATTGTATAATCCTCACCAAGATGAGCGTATCCTCTTGGAGGTATCGTCACCGTGGGAACATCTGATTCTGCAATTATGGAGTTAACTGTTACTATTGATAATAAAAATATTATCAGGATTATTTTAGTTCTCATAGAGAGTCTTTTAATCGGAGGGTATTTAAAATTTGCGATAGAAACATTTAAAAATAGAAGACTGATATAAAGTATATGTATTGTTGCTCATCGGTGATGCCATGAAAAAATATCTGATACTTATATTATTATTTTTAATTATACTCCCCGGTATACATGCAGGTAATGAATCGAGTGTGGATCTACGGGCGGTATGGAACAGTATGACCACCTTCAAAGCTTCTAAATATACATATGGTGTGGAAGTTGTGGACTGGAGCAAATGTGATGAGGTCTACTGGGATGGATACAGATGTGTTTTTACAGCAGGTATCAGGATCTACCAGATAGAAAGAGGAAAAATAATATGGCAGAAAGATTATCTTCATCTGAAGTACGGCGAAACTGAAATAAATCAAAAATTTGCAGATATTATTATAAAGAAGATAAAAATAAACAAAATCGACTTTGGAGACGGATATGTGGATCTTACCATCTTTTATGAAAACAGATACTTCACCGATGAAAAACCACTTTATGAAAAGATAGTGGGGGAAGATCAGAGTGTTGTCCATATTGGAGATGATCAGAACGTTTATTCATTCTATGTCTCCTCATTTAAAAATAGACTTTTCTATGTTTTCTATGTTAATGGAGAGAAAAAGAGTGAGGAGGGTAGCAACATTCTTCCTGGTGAGAAAATAAATCTATGGCTCAATATATCAATTGGATATGAAAGAATAAATAATAATGACATATTCAGGATATATGCACCATCCAGGTTCTATGGTTTAAAAACAGGAACATTCAGTATAAGGGAGAAAGAAATAATAAATGTTAACGGGAAAGACCTCTCAATAAATGGAAATATTCTCACCATAGGAGAAAATACATACCCCTTAGAAAAAAATAAATTTATAGTAACAAGTATCGGATGGATAATCTACAGAGAAAAGGAGATGGAGATCTATGCAAAGAATATAGATATAAAAGAGTACTCACCCGATCTTAAACTTATCTATGATCCTTGTTCAGTGTTTTTGAATGAGAAAAAAACGATCACCATAGAAATAAAAAATGAAGGAAAAGGTCTTGGAGATGTAAATCTGAAGATATATGGTATGGGTGTTAACTACAGCTGGAGCGGTACTCTCGGGTACAAGGAATCAAAGGAGATAACGCTGGAGATATCCCCAAAAACGAAGTATGATACTCTCACTGTAGAGATGAACACTGAAAAAATAAAACTTCCCATAACTATAGAAACAGAAAAACCTCAAGAAACAGTACATGTATATACCACTTTACCTGCCACATCTCCTCAGAGTCCAGTAATATATAAAGAAACTCCTGAAAAAAAACCGCTCACAACGTTTGTTGCAATAATCTTTCTGACTTTTCTTGCTATTTTTGGCCAGAACAACTCAAAAAAAGTTCAGAAGAATATCCCCGCCAGGACAGAAAACAAATTTGAACAAAAAACAGACGGTCTTCCAAAAAGAGCTTTTAAGTATTTCGACAAAAAAATCTAAAAAAGAAAAAAAGAAAAATTTATTTATGCTTTTAAGTCGTTTATCAGCATCTCAACAGCGTGCTTGGTAGCTTCTCTATCTGCACCGGCTACGATTATAACATCTTTGCCTTCCGCAAATGCGTTGGCAATGTACTCGTATTCACCGGTGGATGTTGACCAGTCAACTGTTGAGAGGCCCTGATCGACTAACTCCTGTGTGAGTGTGTTGGCTACCTGTGGCTCTGCTCCTACACAGACAACTAATCCAGGTCCTCCTACGAGGATCAGGTTGGATGTTGCCTTCATTGTCTCTGTAACTTCGTCATCGTTTACCACTAAGGACATTGGATCAATATCGACCTTGTGGACTGTTGTTGTTGTTCCTGTGACGACTTCCTGTGTTATTGTGAAGCCACCATTTACTATGTAGTCAAGGTGGTCCCAGTCTCCTGAGTCGTCAACAGAAAGTGTCAGGTATACAGGGGCATCTGCCAGGTTGACATCGAAATCGTCAATACCGCACATTGGGAACTTCCACTCACAGAGCGGGACATTTATCTGTGCACCACAGATCCTCACATCGAGTGTTGAGTGGAGCTTCATGTTCAGGATTATTGGTTCAACATCTGTGTCAAACTGTGCTGGAGAAAGATCTCCTCCTCCTATACCCTCATTTCCATCAGCACCGTCTCCATCATTGTCTTCCCATGTCTTAGCTCCCCAGATATAGTATCCATTGTCATCGTAGTATTCTATATCCTTGTTGAACTCCACATCAAGATCCCACTGATAACTATCCGGTCCACAGGGCTTCACACAGACAGCATCATGTATTATACCGTAATCTGTCAGTGCGTAGAGCCTTGCAGCTGCTTCATTTGTACCACCGGCACCCACAAAGAGTTTCACTGTGTCCAAAGCAAAGACTGTGTACGGAAGATCACAGATCTTATCCTGGATTCCTATGACATCGTACTCACATGGTCCCTGCTTTGACAGAGGTGTGAAGCATCTTGCATCATCGTTACTAGCCTCCTCTGGATTTACATCTGGTGGATACTTTGAAACGACTGTGAAGTATTCACATGGCTCCTCGTCATTTGGTCCTTTTATGAGCCATTTTGCCTTGAACTCGTATATATCAACATCTTTTAATGTTATCTCCCATCCGTAGAACTCCTTTGTCTCTCCTACCTCAAAGTACATCATGTCGTCTCCTCTGCACTCGGTCTCTGACCAGTGCGGAGTTCCATAGACGATGTAATCTCCCAGTGTGTCATCATAGCCTCTATCTATGATGTCATAGAAGTATCCGAGGAACTTCACAGTTACTGGATCTGTTACCAGCCAGTAGGGAGTTGTGTTGTCCTCTCCACCGTACCAGGTTATTCCATCTGGCAGATCCTCTACAACAGTTCTGTAAACATAGTTGTACAGATCGACTGTTGGATAGAATGTGGAAAGGTTTCCTTTCATTGAAGCTATGAATGGTCCGAGATCCAAAAAGACCTCTTCTCTTGATTCGTCAGGATCTACCATATCGTTTGCAGTTGCAGCTGGACCATCATCCCACCACAGGCTTCCAAGAGCATCGTATGGTGGATGTGACCAGTCTGTGTTGTAGATATTGTTTATCAAGATAACATCCACGTTGTCAGTTCCATTATCATTCTTGTCCTCTGGATTGTCTTTCCAGTCATCGTGGTATTTTGTTCCTGAGAAGTATGTATATGTCTCTTTATCTGTTGTCTTCTCCTCGTAGTAAGCCATGTTACCGATCTGTGCAGCTATCCAGCCTGCAGCCGTTACATCTGAAGCTGCTGCGTTGGCACCGACTACAACTATTGCATTCGGTTCTCCTGTTTCAGGATCTACAAAGAAATCCTTGTTTTCCGCAGGGCTCCATGCAGCTGCTACAGCACTTCCAATCATAACTGCACCAGCCAATATAGCACCTATTTTTTTCACTCTCATTTTATTTCCTCCTTCACTATTTTTTATTCTATCTTCAAAGGTACAATAACTCTAACCAAAGATCCATATATAAAGCTTTCGGTGTTACGGGGTGTAGAATCAGTATATTTTTTCCGTAGGAGACATAAAAAAGGAGAAAAAATTAAAGTATTGTCTATCCAAGAATAGTCAGATGCCGAAAAAAAATACCTTTATATCACTACCTTAGAAATTTTTTTCTCTGTAAAAATAAAAAAATAAAACAAAGTTTATTGTGTGAGATCGTTGATCAGTGTCTTCACAGCGTACCTTGTGGCTTCCCTGTCAGCACCTGCCACTATAAGCACATCCTTTCCCTCTGCAAAGGCATTGGGTATATATTCGTACTCGCCGAGAGACGTACTCCAGTCAACTTTTGATAATCCCTGATCTATCAGTTCCTTTGTCAGCATATTTGCCACTTTTGGCTCTGATCCAACACAGACGACCAGTCCTGGCCCACCGACGAGGATGAGGTTATACCCTATCTTCATTGTTTCTGTGACCTCATCATCGTTTACAGTTATTGACATCGGATCTATTTCCACAAAGTGTGTTACCACCTTTGGCTCTTTCTCAGTTTTCTGTTCGATCTGGAATCCATTGGATATCTCCAAATTGTTATGGTTCGGATCATCTGAGTCATCCACGGTAAGACTAAGATATACCTTTGCATCTCCTGTATTCACAAAGAAATCATCTGGACCACACATTGGAACATCGAATGTGCATAACTGTATCGTCTGTGAAGCGCCACAGATCCTTATGTCTATCAGTGTATGGAGTTTCAT
>JAGGSA010000061.1 GCA_021159325.1 Methanomicrobia archaeon
ATATAAGGAATAAAGTAGATGGTAGAGAATTAGGAGAAAAAGAGATCATGGAAATTGTAAAGGATGTTGTGGAGAGAAATTTAAATGATCTGGAATTAACAGCCTTTATAACTTCTCTATACATACGGGGTGTATCCAAAACAGAAATAAAGAGCCTTGTAAATGCTATGACATATACAGGAAGTACTCTTGATATAAAAAAAGATATAATCGCAGATAAACACAGTGTTGGTGGAGTCCCTGGTGATAAAACGACGATGATCTTAGTTCCAATAATTGCCTCCTCAGGACTCACCATACCGAAAACATCTTCAAGAGCAATAACATCTCCCGCAGGAACAGCAGATAGGGTGGAGATGCTGACAAATGTGGAGTTAGAGAAGGAGGAGATAGAGAGGGTTGTAGAGAAAACCAATGGCTGTATGGTCTGGGGAGGAGCGTTAGATTTGGCACCTGCAGATGATCTTTTCATACAGATAGAACACCCTCTTCATTTAGACCCTATGCTGATGCCCTCAATTTTAAGTAAAAAGAAAGCTGTAAATGCGACTCATGTTGTTATAGATATACCAACGGGCATGGGTGCGAAGATAAAAACATTCTCTGAGGCTAAAAAGCTGGCTGATGACTTTATATCCATAGGGAAGGATCTTGGAATGAATATAGAATGCGGAGTCACATTCGGAGATCAGCCTATCGGTCATACAGTGGGTGCTGCATTAGAGGCTAAGGAAGCATTGAATACAATTATGGGCAATTTTTCGTACGATCTGGTGGATAAAGCCATATCCTTAGCTGGCATTCTCTTAGAGATAACAGGAAAATCAGGAAATGGGAAAGATCTTGCATTGAAATTACTGAAAAATAAAGCAGAAAAGAAACTGAGAGAGATAATAGAGGAACAGGGAGGAGATCCAGGAATAAAACCTGAAGATATAGAACTGGGTGAAAAAAGATTTACACTCTACTCTGAAAAGCGTGGAAGAGTCATGAGAGTAAGCAACTCACAGATCGTAACTCTGGCAAATACTCTTGGATGTCCGAAAGACAAAAGAGCTGGAGTGGAGATACATAAGAAGCTTGGAGAGACTGTAAAAGAAAATGATCCTCTGATAACATTATATGCTGAGAAAAATTACAAACTCGAAGAGGCTGAAAAGAAACTTGAAGATATGGAACCGATAGTTGTAATCGAAGATCTTGAAAAACATATGCTCACCAAAAAGATATCGGAAGAAGAAGTACTGTTTCTGAGGACATAAAAATCTATAAAAACACCTATAGCTATCCTAAATCTATGCTGAATCCACTATTTTATCCGAAGAGTATAGCAGTTATAGGAGCCACAGAGAAGGAAGGTAAAGAAGGAAATATTATAATGAAAAATCTTCTTAATCTGGGATACTCTGGAGAAGTTTATCCTGTGAATCCAAAGTATGAGAGTGTTTACAGTATAAAATGCAGGAAAATTGAAGAACTGAACGTTGATCTTGCTATAATCGTTACTCCTCCTGAGACCGTAGTTGAAATAGTTAAAAGATTAAAAAATCGTGCAAAATATGTGATCATTATAACAGCAGGTTTTTCTGAAGGGAGTGAAGAGGGAAAAAAGAGAGAAGATGAACTGAAAAAGATCATAAAGGAGAGAGGGATAAGAATCCTTGGACCCAATACTGTGGGGATCCTGAATACTGAAAACAGTTTGGCCACTACATTTGCAGAGCTGAATGAGCTGAAAAAAGGCAATATAAGTTTTATATCCCAATCCGGTGTAGTTCTTGGAGTTATACTTCTCAGATGCATATCCTGTGGATATGGTATAAGCAAAGTAGCTTCTCTTGGAAATAAGATAGATCTCGATGAGGTGGATTTTCTAAACTACTTCTTTGAGGATGAAAAAACTGATGTCATAGGAATGTATTTGGAAGGGATAAAAGGCAGAAAAATGTTTGAATTTTTAAGAAAGGAAGGATTAAAAAAGCCAATAGTTATTTTAAAAGGTGGGATGACAGAGGCTGGAAAAAAAGCTGCAGTTTCCCATACTTCTTCCCTTGCAGGAAACTATAAGGTGTTTGAAGGATTTGCAAAACAGATGAATCTCATAAAAGTTGAAACTCTTCAGGAACTTCTGGATACTGTAAAAACTATATCCTTCCTTGGTATACCAAAAGGAAAAAATCTTGGAATTGTTCATTACACAGGAGCAGGATGTGTATTATCCTCGGATTTTGCTACAAGGTATGGTTTCAATCTCCCGGAACTCTCCACAGAAACAAAGGAGAGGATAAGGAGAATAACACCGGAATGGCATAAAATAAGGAATCCCATAGATATATGGCCAGCATTTGAAAAACACAGAGAAAAGGCTTATGAGACAGTTTATGAGGCACTGAATGAAGACAAAAATATAGAGATCATAATAACAGCATTTCCAGCGATGAAAGGATTCAAAACTCCAGAACTGAAAGGAGACAAGCCAACTTTAGTATGTGTGGAAGGAAACACAGAGATAAGAGAAAAGATCAGAAAAGAACTTGAAGAAAAATCCATCCCATGCTTTGTAAGCGAAAAAGAATGCATTGAGACTTTACACAGAATAAACTGTACAGGGAAATGAGGTTGATAAAGGAAAGATAACTTTCTTTTCATGCCATATTTGTGGATTCACATAACACCTCGATGTAGACTCTGTCTACATCTCTGTGTAGTGGGTTTGTAGTGAAATCATTTTTATGAACAGTGACTTCAGCGAAGCTGAATGTCGCTTAACCTGTGCACTGGGTTTGCAGTGCGGGGGATGGGATTTGAACCCACGTATTCCTTCGAAACCGGATCTTAAGTCCGGCGCCTTTGGCCATGCTCGGCAACCCCCGCCTGAAAATATATTGGGAGATAAAGATTAAAATTTTTCTATATAGATTTGAAGTCATCTATGGTAAAGTTAGGCTCCTCCCCTTCCTTGAGCATCCCCTTATTTCTGAGATACTCCTTTGCCAGAAGGTAGTAGATCAGAGCCAGAGCCTTTCTTCCCTTGTTATTTGTGGGGATTGCTATATCGACATTCACAAGAAGATTCTCTGTATCACAGAGAGCAACAACGGGAATACCCTGTTCCGCAGCTTCTTTGAGAGCAGATCTGTCTGCACGGGGGTCTGTAAGAAGAACAACATCAGGCTCCATATAGTTCTTGCACTGCGGGTTCGTCAGCATGCCAGGCACAAATCTTCCTGTCACACATTTTGTTCCTGTGACCTTTGCAAAAGTACGGACAGGTTTATGTCCATACACTCTTGTGGAGACAACAAGAATCTTATGAGGTTCAAACCTTGTTAAAAACTTTGCCACATCCCTTATCCTCTGATCCGTCACCTTAACGTCCAGGACAAACAACCCATCCTTTCTCACTCTGAAAATATACTTGTTCATATATCCAGTTTTCTGCTGAGTTCCTATATGAATCCCGGATACAAGGTACTCTTCAAGGGGTGCCAGTAATTCTTCACTCATTATATCTCCTCCATTCTGCTCAGATCTTCATAGATCCTTAAAAGTTCATTTATCTCTGTTATTTCCTCTATCTCTAAATACTCAATATCGAATCCTACTGCAAGATGGCAGATACCATCCTCAATAAATTTTATTGCATTCCCTCCTTTTTCCTGCTGTGTTTTTATCTTTGAAAGTGTATCTAAGGAGATTAATCTCATATCTCCTTCTTCTCTCAGAAAATTCATTTCATGATCATAAACTTTATTTCTATAGAGTATCTTCGGGATGTTTTTCGCAAATATCCCACCCAGATACTGGTATAATGGCAATCCATAAAAATTTGATGCTGCTTTGGCTGTTGCCATTGAAAATGCAAATCTTACCTCAGAGTGTTCCGTTATATCCTCTAAAACAGAGTCTATTGATCTCTGCTCGAGAATACTGAACCCTATGAGCTCTGGAAGAACAACATCTATAATATCGTCTATGCTCCACTCAGTGACAACACTGCTTTTTCCATAACTGTTCGTTGAGAATATATCTACCTCTAAGAGGTTCCTTTTATCTTTCTTATAGAGCTTTCTTACGAAGATATCTTCAATTATTTCCAATTTATCACCCTTGAGATGGTGGGGCCGCCGAGATTTGAACTCGGGTCACCAGCGCCCCGGGCTGAGAGGATGGTCCAAGCTACCCTACGGCCCCTTAAATACTGTATTCCAGTATCTCATCTATGAGCTCCACATGCGTGAGGATCATTCTTCTGCAGCAGTACCTCTCCAGTCCAAGATCATCCAAAACAGCTTTCGGATCTTCACCTGCCTCTATTCTTTCCTTGTATTTTGCATAGAGATGTCCGATTGGCTTTCCACATGTGAAACATCTGACAGGAACTATCATTTCTTCACCTGTATGATTTCTGTTTTTTCGCTCTGGGTCCTTTCGAAGAGGCATTTGGTTTATGAGGCTCTGTTCTTCTTATGTCTCCTTTCAACATCACCTTATCGTATCTCATGTAAGCATCTTTCAGAGTTGTATCCTGAGTCCATTCCACAAGACCTCTTGCGATAGCTGTTCTAACTGCCTCAGCCTGCCCCATGATTCCTCCACCCTCAACCCTCACATTTATGTCTATGCCATTTACAACGTCACCTGCCAGTTTTAATGCCTCCATTATCTTCATTCTTGCAAACTCAGAGCCGTATATATTAAGAGGTTTACTGTTTATTCTGATCTTTCCATGACCTTCCTTTATCATTACCCTTGCAATTGCTGATTTCCTCTTTCCGGATGTCTGAACTATTTTCTCCATTTTATCCGCTCCCTAAGAACTCTGATAATCTTTTTATTGTTGTATACTTTGAAGATCTTTTTCTGAACTCTGCATCTTTCAGCTTTGTTGCCTCTTTATCCTTGAATTCCTCTGGAGTTCCTGCATAAACTCTCAATCTTTTCAATGCATCCTTCCCCTTTGGTTTTCTATAGGGGAGCATTCCTCTAACAGCTCTCTTTATTATTCTTTCTGGATCCTTTGGATAATGTGGTCCTTTCCTCGGATTTGCAACATTTCTTAATTCTCTTCTGTGTTTGAACTTTTTAAATATACTTTCTTCATTTCCAGTGATGATCATCTTCTCTCCGTTGATTATAACGATCTCCTCCCCATTGAGAAGCTTTTTGGCAACAATGGATGCTGTTCTTCCCAGAATCAGATTCTCTCCATCTATAATCATACGATCACTCCATTATAATCACATTTTTTCCATGAGGATTCCTTTCCATGAGCTCCTCTATAGTAATGGCCTCTCCTCCATTCTTTATAATTTCATTATAAGCCTTTTTTGAAAATTTCAATGCAGAAACAGTCACTTTATGTGTTAAATTTCCGTCCCCCAAGACTTTCCCGGGAACTATCACAGTATCTCCCTCTTTGGTATACATATCAAGCTTCCACAGATTTACCTCAGCCATTCTCCTCGTAGGCCTGCATAATCTCTTAGAAATATCTATCCAGAGCTTTACACTGTCATTATAACCTCTATCTCTCAGATCTCCAACCAATTTAATTAACCTTGGATTTGTCTTTGTCAATCTTTTCATATTATCACCTTTGAACTCACGCATCTCTGCTCGCTCAAAGAATCTTTAAGATCATTTTACAGAAACCTTTATAAAGATTATGGTTATTCCCTGAATAACTTTTTATTCCTTAAAAAGAGATTTAAGATATGAGCTGGATAACTGAGGAAATAGTAAACGGAAAAAAAGAAAAAGCTTTAAATATCATTTTACCCACAAGAGGATGTTCCTATAATAAATGTTACATGTGTTCCTATTCTCTTGGTATAAAACCAGAAGAAAATCTTCTGAAAGTAATAAAAAATGAATTAGAGGATAGAAAAGTTAAAAAAGTAAAGATATTTACATCTGGAAGTTTTTTAGATGAAAAAGAGATAAAATTTGAGGATCAGATGGAGATCTTTGAGTATCTTTCGAATACAGATATAGAGGAGGTGACAGTTGAGACAAGACCTGAGTTTGTGGACAGAGAGAATCTCAAAAAATTAAAAGATACTCTCAATAAAGTATTGGAAGTTGCAATAGGCTTAGAATCTGCAAATGATTATGTTTTAGAGTACTGCATCAACAAAGGCTTTAAGTATAAAGATTTTCTTGATGCCTCTGAGATTCTATCATCCTTGGATATAAAAATAAAGGCTTATGTATTCTTAAAACCATTGTTTCTGACAGAGTATGAGTCCATTATTGATGCTGTTAACACATGTGAGAAGATAGAAGGGATAGTTGACTCAGTATCGATAAATCCAATGGCGATACACAAAAAGACTCTTGCAGAGTACTTCTGGCAGAAGGGAGAGTATAAACTGCCATGGATCTGGAGTCTTCTTTATGTCTTAAATGAAGTATCTGATCTGGATTTTTATGTTATCTCTCATCCTGTAGCCTTGGGGAAAAGGAGAGGTATTCATAACTGCGGTAAATGCGATAGAGATATTGGAAAGCTTATAGCAGAATATTCTTTAAAAAACAGGAAAATAGATTATTATCATGAATGTAAGGAGGAATGGGAAAAAATTTTAAAAAGAGAGTGGTAAAATGATAGATGAAATGGATAAAAAAATATTAAATGAACTTAACAAGAATGCAAGACTGAGTTTCAGGGATCTTGCAAAGATCCTTGGAATCTCTGTGGCCACAATATCCCACAGAGTGAAAAAAATGGAGGATCTGGGAATAATAAAGGGGTATATACCTCTTCTTGATCAGAAAAAAGTCGGGTATGATTTTACAGCTATCATAGAGATATCCATAGAAAAGGGAAGATTGAGTGATGTGGAAAAAAAACTGGCAGAGTTTGAAAATACAGTTGGAGTATATGACATTACCGGAGTTTATGACGCTCTCGTCATCGCAAGATTCAAGGATAGAGATCATCTGAACGATTTCATAAAAAAGATCCAGAAGCTTGAGTATGTTCAGAAAACTTATACCTCGATAGTTCTGGAGGTTGTTAAAGAGGATATAAGAATAAAGTTTTAATCAGATACCTTTGCTATATCGACGACAGAATCATTTTCTACCCTTATTATTCTGACTCCCTGGGTGTTTCTTCCTATGATAGAGATATCCTCAGCTTTTATCCTTATTATTATGCCTTTCTCTGTGATCACAAGTATCTCATCTCTCTCATCTACACATTTAGAGGTTACAACGTCTCCATGTGTGAGTTTTATATTTATTACTCCCTTACCTCCTCTCCTCTGAAGAGGATACTCCTCTATCCTTGTTCTCTTTCCATATCCTTCCTCTGTTATTGTGAAAAGAGTTTTTCCTTCCTCTGCTATATCAAGGCTGACAACTCTGTCATTCTCCAGTGTCATGCCCTTTACTCCAATGGTGTTCCTTGCGGTAGGCCTCACATCTCTCTCTGAAAACTTGATACATTTTCCTCTCTTTGTTGAGAGTATTATATTTTTATTGCCATCAGTTAAAACAACATTTACCAGCTTATCACCATCTCTCAGATCTATAGCAATTATACCCTTCTTTCTTGGATTTGAGTAATATTTTAACTTTGTCTTTTTTACTATGCCATTTTTTGTTGCCATGAAGAGGTATCCCTCAAAATCTGATAGAGGAATGGCTGCTGTTACCTTCTCATCTCTTTCCATCTGAATGAGATTGACAATGGCTCTTCCCTTGGCAGTTCTTCCACCTGTTGGTATCTGATATGCCTTCAGCCAGTAGACTTTCCCCTTATTTGTGAAAAACAGGATATAATCATGCGTGGAACATGTAAAAACAGCTCTTGTGAAATCTTCCTCCTTTGTTCCCATCCCTATTACTCCCTTACCTCCTCTCCTCTGAAGTCTGTACTCATTGACATTTATTTTCTTGATATATCCAAGGTTTGAAAGTGTTACCACAACGTTTTCTTTTGGAATAAGATCTTCCTCCACTATCTCCTCAATATTGTATTCTATCTCTGTCTTCCTCTCATCTCCATACTTTTCCCTTATTTCAAGAAGTTCATTCTTTATTATCTGAAATACTTTTTCTCTTGATGCAAGAATAGATTTCAATCTTGAAATAAGCTCTTTGAGTTCCTCAAGTTCTTTTTTAATCTTCTCTCTCTCCATATTTGTGAGTCTCTGAAGCTGCATCTTAAGTATCGCATCGCTCTGTACCTCCGTAAACTCAAACCTCTCTATAAGTCTTTTTCTCGCTGTTTCCACATTCTCACTCTTCTTTATGATCTGAATAACTTCATCTATGTTGTTTAACGCCTTCACGAATCCTTCGAGTATGTGTTCTCTCTTCTCTGCCTGTCTGAGCTCATATTTAGTTCTTCTTATAACAACGTTCTCTCTGTGCCTCAGATACTCATCGATCATCTCTTTTAAATTCAGTATCTTTGGAACACCATCAACAAGAGCCAGCATTATAACTCCAAATGTTGTCTGAAGATTTGTGTGAGCATAAAGCTGATTCAATACCATATTTGGGTTCGCATCTGATTTTAATTTGATAAAAACTCTTATCCCTCTTTTATCGGATTCATCTCTGATATCGGTAATACCCTCTATCTTTTTCAGTTTTACAAGTTCCACTATATTCTCTATAAGTTTTGCCTTATTCACCTGATATGGAAGCTCTTCAATGATTATATTGTTTTTTTTATCTGATTCTATAGAAACTTTTGCTCTTATAATGATTTTTCCTTTTCCTGTCCTGTAGGCATTTAGTATCCCCTCCCTACCATATATTATACCTCCAGTGGGAAAATCAGGTCCTTTTATTATCTCCATCAGTTTCTCAATACTTATCTCAGGATCGTCTATAACTGCTGTTATCGCATCTATAACCTCTCTGATATTGTGGGGTGGGATATTTGTGGCCATCCCCACAGCTATCCCAGAAGATCCGTTTATTAAAAGATTTGGTAGTTTTGCTGGAAGTATCTCAGGCTCTTTCAATGTGTTATCAAAGTTGGGTTTGAAATCAACGGTATCTTTATCTATATCTGTTAACATCTCCTCAGCAATCTTTGAGAGTCTCACTTCTGTATATCTCATTGCAGCGGCAGAGTCACCATCTATGCTTCCAAAGTTTCCCTGACCATCTATCAACGGATACCTCAGGGAAAATGGCTGTACCATTCTTACAATCGAGTCATAAACAGCAACATCTCCATGGGGATGATATTTACCGAGTACCTCCCCCACAACTCTCGCAGATTTTTTATATGGTTTATTGTGAAACATCCCCATTGTGTACATTCCATAAAGGATTCTCCTGTGTACTGGTTTTAAGCCATCCCTCACATCAGGAAGAGCCCTATCAACAATTACACTCATCGCATAATCTAAAAAAGATGATTTTACCTCTTTTTCAATCTCTTTCTCAATGATCTTCTCCATTTAAACACCCATAATAATCCTTGAGAGATTTCTCGTTCCAGGTCCTATCCCCAAGATGAAGATTATGAGTTTCAGAAAATTTTTGACATTCTCATCCTCTATATCCTTCGCTATGTAGATCGCCAGGATAACTATGAGTATCTTTATGGGAAACATTACCCATGGACCTGCTGCGTTGATAAGATAGGAAGGAAGAACATGCTGTTCCCAGTAATCATAAAAATATATGCCTGTAAAGGTGGTGGAAGCATCGAAAACATGAGATGTTATCAAATATAAATTTCCATTCAGAAATGTTTTGAATTTAAAGGTAAAAAGATATATCGGAGCCATTATGGCGAAGACCAAACCTGAGATTATAAGCAGAGGTTTGATGGTCTCAATATTTATAATCACAAGAAGTATATTCACCCCCGCAAAGAAACTTCCTGAGATCATAAGTGTTCTATTGAACTCATACCTTCTTCTTAAAAATAAACATATCACCATACAGCAGAGGGTAAGCATGGCAACAGTAAAATATATCCCCGGTGTTATCAACAAGGGAGTATGTGGATATATCCCTCCATCCACCAGAGCTCTCGATGTCCCTCCAAACACCATGAAGGGGAAGAGAGCAAAGATAAATTTTTTGTCTATCTTTATATTAAGTTTTATAACGAGTTTCAGAAGAAGGGCTGATACTATAACAAGGATTATGGCATAGGTAAGAGTATTCACAATATTATACCCCGTGCCATATTTTATCGGATTTATATAGTACTTTTCAATTATCTCTTTTATTCCCAGATAGATCTGCATGATAAGATTTATAAGAGTGTGTATATAAACTTTATTATGCAGTTTCATGAGATGGAGATCCCCAGAAAAGTTCTTCTCGGAAGTCATATTCTGGAGAAAGTTAAGGAAGTCTGTAAAGAGCTTAATTTGAAAGATCAACTTGTAATAAATGATAATTTAACAAAAAATATTGCTGGAGAGAGTGTATCTGATTGTTTAAAATGTGAAAATATCATTGTTAAAAATGCAGAGTATGAGGAGGTGAAGAGGGTAATAGAGATTGTGAAAGAAAATAAGCACAGAAGTATAATCGCTGTGGGAGGAGGAAGTGTCATAGATATTGGAAAATTAGCCTCATACTCAGAGAGAATCCCCTTCATCTCAGTACCCACAACATCCTCCCATGATGGAATAGCATCTTCAAGAGCATCCATAGTGAAGGATGGGAGGAAAACATCCCTTGAAGCACATACCCCCATTGCAGTAATAGCTGATATCAGCATAATAGTGAATGCTCCATACAGGTTTCTGGCTGCCGGATGTGGAGATCTGATAGCAAATTATACGGCAGTGAAGGACTGGCAATTGGCACATAGATTGAGAAACGAATATTACAGCGAATATGCTGCTTCACTCTCTCTAATGTCTGCAAAATTGATGATAGAGAATGCGGAGGTAATAAAAAATGGGCTTGAGGAGAGTGTCAGAAAAGTTGTGAAGGGATTGATATCAAGTGGAGTTGCAATGAGCATAGCGGGATCATCGAGACCTGCCTCAGGATCTGAACATATGTTCTCCCATGCTCTTGACAGGGTGGCTGAAAAACCAGCTCTTCATGGGGAGCAGTGCGGAGTGGGAAGTATAATGATGATGTATCTCCATGGAGGAAACTGGAGAGAGATAAGAGATGCTTTGAAAACTGTAAAAGCACCCGTAAATGCAAAGGAACTTGGAGTCACTGAGGAGGAGATCATAAAAGCGCTTATGATAGCTCCAACTATAAGAAAAAGATATACGATTCTGGGAGAGAAAGAGCTCAGCAGAGACGTTGCATACAATATAGCCAAAAGGACAGGAGTTATATGACATACACACTGATAGGAAAGGATTTAGCTAAAAAAGGGGTACAGTTCATAGCACAGGATAGTGAGGAATGTAAAACATGCAGACTTTACCCCATATGCATCAAAAACCTGACCCTCGGGAGAAGATATGTTATAAAGGATATAAAGGATAAGGTGTTCCAGTGCAAATTCTCAGGAGAGGTAATCCTTGTAGAGGTGGAGCTTGCTGAGATACCTATTCTTGTGGAAAAGAAAAAAGCCATAGAAGGAGTAACACTGGAGTTTAAACCACTGAAAAAGAAAAAAAGAGAACTTTTCAATCCAGAAGGATTGAACTCAGGAGATAAAGTGAGGATAATAAAGATTCTGGGAGATTATGATAAAAACAGGAAAAAAGTTCTGGTGAGAATTATATGAGAGTGTTTGGTATAGAGTTCAGAAATCCCGTTCTCTTGGCCTCAGGAGTTCTTGGTATCTCAGGGTACCTTTTTAAAAGAATAGAAAAAATGGGAGCAGGGGGAATAGTAACAAAATCCATAGGTATTTCTCCCAGAAAGGGCTATGAAAATCCCACCATCGTAGAGTTAGATTATGGAATACTCAATGCAATGGGTCTTCCAAATCCCGGTGTTGATCATTTTTTAGAAGAGATAAAGGATCTGAATCTGAGCATACCGCTTATCGTTTCTATATTCGGAAAAGACAGTGAAGAATTTATGAAAATTGCTAAAAAACTTGAAAACTACTGTGATGCACTGGAATTAAACTTGTCCTGCCCCCATGCTGAGAATTATGGTATGTCTCTTGGACAGGATAAAAATATTGTCTATAAAATCACAAAAGATGTTAAAAAAACAGTGGAAATCCCTGTGATAGTAAAGCTCACACCAAATGTAGATGATATAGTGAAAATAGCAATAGCTGCAGAGAGAGGAGGAGCTGATGGAATAACTGCGATAAATACCCTGAAGGGCATGGCAGTGAGCATAGAAATGGAAAAGCCTATTTTAAAAAACATCTATGGTGGATTATCAGGAAGATGCATAAAACCAGTAGCACTGAGATGTGTTTATGATATCTGCAGAAACGTTAAAGTTCCCGTTATAGGTGTTGGAGGAATAACATCTGCAGAGGATGCTTTAGAGTTCATTATGTGTGGAGCTTCCTTGGTGGAGATAGGAACTGCAGCAAGAGATTTGAATGTATTCAGGAGGATCTCTGAGGGAATAGAAAAATTTCTAAGGAAAAAAAATTACACACTTGAGGAGATCACAGGAAAGATCACAAAAAATATTTAAAATATGAATCCAATTTTCTTACAGGGCCCATGGTCTAGGGGTTATGACGTTGCCTTCACGAGGCAAAGGTCCTGGGTTCAAATCCCAGTGGGCCCACTCAATCTGGAAAAAAATGGTTTGTCCCGATGTTTCTTCATAAAGAAAAAAATTAGTCTATTGTTGTTCTCTCAAACATATAAACTGCAACTCCAGCAAAAAGAAAGGTCAAAAGCAGTAGTATACCGATATCCGTTGTTATCGCAAACTTCGATGTGCCAAGCAGAAAGTATCTTGATCCGTCAACAGCATACGTCAATGGATTTATACGGGACAGTGCCTGCATCCAGGCAGGCATTGTATCTATGGGATAAAATGCACCACTTAAGAATAGCAGTGGTAACATCAGAAAGCTCATTATCATCTGAAATCCCTCCATACTTGTCATTTTCAGAGCTAAAATTACACCGACACTGACAAAGCTCCCTGCAAGAATGAATCCTAAAAGGATCACATAAGGAATCCCTGATATCTTCAGGGAATGTGCTATTGTAAATGTCATCAGGAGGATTATGGCACCCTGAAGTACAGAGGTCAGGGAATCACCCACTATTCTTCCCATAATAGCCTCTTTTCTTGAACATGGTGCTACAAGTATCTCCTTTAAGAACCCAAATTCTTTATCCCAGAGAACACTTATTCCACTTATAAAACTGGAACTGAATATGGCCATTGAAACAATTCCCGGTGCAAGGAAGGATAGATAATCTGATCCTCCGAAAATCTGTTTTGCCATGGGGAAGTTAAAGACCTTGCTCCATCCCAGTCCAAAAAAGACAAGCCATAAAAGAGGATTGACAAATGCTCCTATAACTCTTGATTTTGCACGCATAAATCGCTTAATCTGTCGATATAAAAGTGTTATAAATGCTTTCATCTTCCCCACCTCTTTCTTCTATTTTTCATTACATCAAGCTTATTTCCCCTTTCTTCCCTTATTGCTCTCCCTGTAAGGTACAGAAAAACATCATTAAGCGTTGGACTGTGATAGCTAACCTCCATGATCTTCTGTCCTTTTTTCATTGCTGCCTCAAATATCCTTGGAAGAGCTTCAGCCGCATTTTCCACTCCAAGTTCCATCCTTCCATCAGGCAATATTTTACAGTTTTTAACAAGTTCTGTCTCCATGCAATTTTCTGTTTTATCTGAGAATCTGAGATAGATCACATCCTTTCCGATCCTTTTTTTGAGTTCTTCAGGCGATCCTTCAGCTATGATCTTCCCATGATCTATAATCCCGATCCTCTCCGCAAGCTGCTCTGCTTCATCCATATAATGTGTGGTGAGAAATATTGTCATTTCATGTTCTTCCTTCATATTTTTTATATACTCCCAGATATGTGCTCTTGTCTGAGGATCCAGTCCGAGAGTAGGTTCATCGAGGAAAAGTATTTCAGGTCTGTGAAGAAGTGCTCGTGCAATTTCAAGTCTTCTTATCATCCCTCCACTGAAGTTTTTCACAACTTTGTTCTTAAACTTTCCAAGCTCCACAAACTTTAAAAGATCTTCTATTCTCTTCCTGAGATCCCTCCCATCCACATTATAAATTTTTCCATGGATATACATATTCTCATATGCTGTCAGCTCTCTATCCAGGCTTGAATCCTGAAAAACAATTCCTATCCTTTTTCTGATCTCCGCTGAATCTTCTCTCACATCATGTCCTGCAACAATGGCGGTTCCTTCTGTTGGTTTCAGGAGTGTTGTCAGTATATGAATTGTGGTGGTTTTTCCAGCACCGTTTGGGCCCAGAAATGCGAAGATCTCTCCTTTTTTAACAGTAAAGCTGATATTGTCCACTGCTGTAACATCTTCAAACTTTTTTACAAGATTTTTTACACTGATTATATCCATTTATTCACCTCCAGATATGATATTTCTTAATTCTCCTGCATACTTTCTCATCGCTTCACTTATTTTTTTCTTCTGTTCTTCTGATAATTCATCGTATGTTTCCATTAAGAGGCTAAAAGAGTCTTTTATTTCCTTTCCTCCAAGTTCTGATATCTCTGCAAAAATTCTTAATTTTTTAAGTATCTCTTCAAGTTCTTTTTCATGTTTATTTAAAAAATTCATTCCTTCTCTCGTGAGTCTATATATCTTTTTTTCTCTTTTTCCCTCACCAACTGTTTCTATAAAGTTTAAGTGTTTCAGTCTGAATAAAGTTGGATAGACTAATCCAGAACTCGGTTTGGGAGCTTTAAAAATTTCTTCAAATTTTTTCATGATCGCATATCCATGAAGTGGTTCTTCTTTCAGAAGATACAGCACCACAAGTTTGAATTTATCTCTGAACTTTCGATCCATTATATCGCCTGACATGTCTATCGACATATAGCCTTTATAAACCTTCTGTAAGTGTGAAAGGATACATCACAGAAAACTTTAAATGTGACTCTTAAAGTTTATCCTCTCTTTGTGAAGAAAAAGAATCTTTTTTCTGATTCTGTTATAGTGAATATTTTTACTTTATCTGTGTTCAGAAAATGCAACGATGACAACGATTTAATTTTTGAGGTGAGCAATTTCTGTACAACATCACAAGATATAAAAAGAAAACATCTTAAGTGTATTTGGTGATCCCATGGAGATTGATCTCATCAATATAGAAAAAGAAGAAGGAGTGGAGTGTATTATAGGTCAGGGGAACTTCTCGATATTCACTATAGATGATCTATCCATGAAGTTAAAAACATCTGTTCCAGGTATAAAGTTTGGCATAGCAATGAATGAAGCCAAACCGAAACTCACAAGATGTGAAGGTAATGATGAAAAATTAAAAGAGATGGCTGCAAAAAACTGTTTAAAAATTGGAGCTGGTCATGTTTTTGTTATCATGATGAAAAATGCATTTCCTATAAATGTACTGAATACAGTTAAAGATTATCCTGCTGTATGCTCCGTGTATGGAGCTTCTGAGAATCCCTTACAGGTAATCATCGGAAAAACTGATCTCGGGAACTCTGTTATAGGAGTCGTAGACGGCACAGCAGCAAATAAGATAGAAAATGAAAAGGAAAGAAAAGAGAGAAAAGAGTTACTGAAAAAAATAGGATATTAAGGTGAGAGCATGAAAAAAGAATTATTAATGGGAAATGAAGCCATAGCGAGAGGAGCTGTTGAGGCTGGAGTTTCTTTTGTCAGTGCATATCCAGGGACTCCTTCCTCTGAAATTCCTGCAACTATAGCAAAGATAGCAGATAGATACGGAATATATATGGAGTACTCAACAAATGAAAAGGTGGCTTTAGAGGTAGGGATAGCTGCCTCATGGTCAAATCTCAGGACGATGGTGACGATGAAGCATGTGGGGGTCAATGTTGCAGCAGATCCTTTAATGACATTAGCGTATACAGGAACTGAAGGGGGGTTTGTTCTCGTCTCTGCAGATGATCCATCCATGCACTCTTCACAGAATGAGCAGGATAATCGTTATTATGCAAAACTGGCAAACATACCCTGTTTGGAACCTTCTTCTCCTCAGGAAGCCAAGGATATGACCATAAAAGCATTTGAAATATCTGAAAAGTTTAAACTTCCTGTTATTTTGAGACCCACAACGAGGGTATCTCATTCAAGAGGAGATGTTGTTCTGGGGGATATAAGGGAAAAGAACAGTGTGAAATGGGAAAAAGATCCCAAAAGAAAAGTTACTCTCCCGGCTAATGCAAGAGTTCATCATATAGAGCTTCTGGAAAAGATGGAAAAGGTCGGAGAATATTTTGAAGGATCGGAGTTTAACTGGATAGAGGGCAGTGGAGATCTTGGCATAATAGCTTCAGGAGTATCATACAACTATGTAAAAGAAGCTATTAACTATCTTGGTATAAAAGCAGAGGTACTGAAGCTTGGAACGATGCATCCTCTTCCAAGGAAAACTATATTGAGTTTCATGAAAAAACATGGAGAGATCCTTGTAGTTGAAGAAATGGAGCCGATAGTAGAGACAGAAGCCAAAAAGATAGCGCAGGAAGAGGAGATAAAAGTAAAGATCCATGGTAAGGATATTCTCCCCCGCTATTATGAGTACTCTACAATGCAGGTTGCAGAAGCAATAGGAAAACTTGTGGGAAAAGATGTAAAAATAAACAGTATAGATGTAAGCGAATATATGGTGCCAAGGCCACCTGTTTTATGTCCTGGATGTCCACACAGAGCATCATTTTATGCATTAAAAAAAGCTGTGCCAGATGGTATATACCCAAGTGACATAGGATGTTATACTCTCGGTGCATTACCTCCCCTATCGGCTGTTGATACGTGCATCTGTATGGGAGGAAGTATCGGTATAGCGTGTGGATTATCCAAGGCTCTGAAAGATAAAAAAATAGTAACTACAATAGGTGATTCCACATTCTTCCATACAGGTCTTCCTGCAATGGTAAATGGAGTCTATAATAAGGATGATTTCACAATATTTTTACTTGACAACAGAACTACCGCAATGACAGGCCACCAGCCTCATCCTGGTACTGGAAAGACAGCCACAGGAAAGGATACACCTATACTTTATCCAGAAAAGATTGCAGAGAGTATGGGTGTTTTCACAAGGGTAGTTGATCCATACAATCTGGAAGAAACGATAAAGGCACTGAAAGAGGCGGTGGAACATAAGGGAGTCTCGATGGTGGTAGCAAGGAGAGAATGTGCTCTCATCAGAAAAACAAAATCAGAACCTTATTATATAGATGAGGAGAAATGTATACACTGTTTCACATGTGTGAACAAGTTAGGATGTCCGGCCATCGTTAGAGATGGCGATAGAGTATATATTGATGAAAAATTCTGTACAGGGTGCGGAGTATGTGCTCAGGTATGCCCTGTTCAGGCTATTAAGGTGAGAAAATGAGTAAAGAAATACCCCCAAATGTGCAGCATCAGTTGCAACAGTTCCAGCAACTGCAACAGCAATATGAGATGATTATCTCTCAGATCCAGAAAATAACTCTGGAAGAAAGAGAAATAGATCTAGCATTAACAGAGTTAGAAAAAAGCAATGAAGAAAAAGTTTACAAAAACATAGGAAGCGTGATGCTGAAAACAGACAGATTAAAAGTTATAGAAGAACTTAAAGAAAGAAAAGAGGATCTAAGTGTAAGGAAACAGTCTCTTGAGAGACAGGAAAAAAGAACAGGAGAAAAACTAAAAGAAATGCAGAATAAACTTCAGACACTTCTAACAGGAAAAACATGATCTGAGTGACTAAAGTGAATCTAAAACTTTTTAGAAAAAAAAATACAGTAGATAAAATAAGAGATATTTTCAATAAAGAAAATGATTTTTTGATAGTTACTCATAAAAATGCAGATGTTGATGGGATGGGAAGTGCCCTGGCGTTAAAATATTATCTCAAAGAAAGAAATAAAAATGTAAAGATTGGGTGTGAATCTTTAAACAGGCAGGCAAAAATAATTCTGGATAATTTAAATGAAAAAATAGATTACTTCCACTATACAGAGGATTTCAGGAATTTGATCGTTGTTGATACTTCCTCTATAAAAAAACTCGGTATATTTGAGGAAACAGTAAAAAAAGCTGAAAATGTTATAGTTATAGATCATCATGAAAAAGATGAATATATGGAAAAATTTTTATATTATAATAAAAATCTGACATCAAATGCTGAGATAATTTATAAATTATTTCCTTCTAACAATGAAAAATATCTTAAAGCCATACTAGCAGGTATAATCGCTGACACGGGACTATTCAAGTATGCGGATCAAAATACTTTCAGGACAATCCTTGATATTTTAAAAAAAGGAATCGATTTCCAGGAAGTTCTGTCTATATTAAAGGAAGATATGAGCAGATCAAAAAAGATAGCTATATTAAAAGCTTTCAAAAGAATGAAAATATACTACATAAAGGATCTGATAGTGGTAACTACGAGGATAGGTGCTTATGAAGGAATAGTTGCAAGATCACTCCTCGATATGGGAGCCGATATAGCATTTGTGGCAAACAAAGACAGAATAAGCTCAAGAGCAAAAAATAATGTTATAGAGAAAGGGATAAACCTCGCAGAGATAATGCAATCTTTGGAAAAAGGAGATGGCGGAGGTCATAAAGCTGCGGCAGGAGCTGAAAATATAGAAGATGTAGAAAAAGCCATGAAAAAATGTGTTTCCATGATAAAAGAGAGGCTTGATAAAAATGGATCAGGAAATTAGAAATTTACTGAGAAAACAGAAATATAAGATCGTGGGGGAACATTCCGCTGTTAAATTATGCCACTGGCTGAAAAAAAGTCTTATGGAAGATAGAGTTTGTTACAAACAGAAATTTTATGGAATAAAGAGCCACAGATGCCTTCAGATGACCCCCTCTGTGACAAGCTGTACCCATAAATGTCTATTTTGCTGGAGGCCTACGCAGTATACCTTTTCCCGTATAGAGAATCCAGATCCTCCAGAGTTTATTGTTGAAAAAAGTATAGAAGCGCAAAAAGAACTTTTATCAGGTTACTGGGGTGTTCTTGATAGGGTAAATAAAGAAAAACTCAAAGAAGCTTTAACACCCAACAATGTTGCTATATCCTTAGCAGGAGAGCCAACTATGTATCCCTTTTTAAGTGACCTGATAGATGAATACAAAAAAAGGAACTTCACAACATTCCTTGTCACAAACGGTACAAATCCAGAAGTTCTCGAAGAAATAAGTCTCCCATGGAATCTTTATGTTACAATTCCAGCTCCGAATAAGGAGGTCTATAAAAAACTGTGTATCCCACAGATATCTGATGGCTGGGAAAGGATCATGGAAACACTTGAACTTTTCCCCTCCCTAAATACAAGAAAAGTAACAAGATTAACATTAGTAAAGGGATATAATCTAAAAAATCCTGAGGAATATGCAAAATTAATAGAAAAAGCTTCACCAGACTATGTGGAAGCTAAAGCATACATGTTTGTTGGTTTTTCAAGACTGAGATTGAGTATAGAAAACATGCCGTCATTTTCAGAGATCATGAGCTTCGCACAGGAACTGGAAACAATGACAAACTATAAAATTAAAGACTCCTCTGAAGATAGCAGGGTAGTTTTACTGGTGAAAGAATGATAAAAAGTTTTGATATTAAAAGTGTAGAGGCAAAGAGGTTTATCAACGAGTATTCTTTACCAAATATGAGGATATCCAATAAAAGCATGATCACAAATATCGTGGAGAAAGAAGAGAGTATAGGGATAGATTTTGTATTTATTGTGGAGTATAATCCAAATTTGGCCAGTATAAAGATAGAGGGTAGCCTTATATACTCAGGAGAAGATTCAAAGGATATTTTTGCTTCATGGAAAGATAAGAAAAATGATAAAAGGATACAGAAGATCCAGATGAGTATTGTACAGAGATGTCTGATAGAAAGTGTAATCCTTGCAAAAGAAATAAATGTTGTTCCACCTATACCACTGCCCAATATGCAGGAAAAGAAAAAAGATTATGGTGCAATGTTTGGATAATCAGACTATTTTGTCAATATATGTATGAAAATCTCCAGTAATCTTATCTCCAGATATAATTCCATCAAAATATTCTTTTTCCATTCCATTTTCAAACATTATCTTTCTGAGAACATTTTTAAAAGCTTCTTTTTTGTCGTCCATACATACAAGTCTATGAGCTTCCAGTAGCGGATAGGGATACCCAAAACATAGAGGATTTTTTGAGAAATAAGCAAGTTTTGGAAAAACTTCTTCTCCTCCATTTACTACATCTATCCTGAAATTTCTTCCTTGCTCATGGAGTTTAGCAATATAAACATCCCCTATCAAGAGCCACTCATATTTTTTTAAATCTATATCTACTTTATAATACCATTTTCCTGGGTTTTTTATTACCATTGTATCAGGAATTCCTGCCTCCAAAAAACTTACCTGAGTTTTTTTACTTATCCCTACAACAGAACTCTCGAGATCCTGTATCTTCTCTTTTATTTCCTTGTGTGGTGTTACAAGTGCACCATCATATAAAATGAAATCACATTTTTCAGATGCTTTCTTTACCATCTCCATCTCATATTCAATTCTCAGAGGATCTATATTTTCTGTAAGAACAACTTTATTCTCAACAAAATAATCTTTTATTTTATAATCATCATAGATCACAAAGCCATAACGCAAAACACCGATATTTTTTATTCCATTACTCCATAATATAGAGGATCCTCCATCTACTGCTGCAATTTCTCCTTTTTCTTCCCCCTCTATATAACAGACATTCAATTCTTTCCTTTTCTCATATAGCTTCCTGAGTTCAGAGATTATATCTCTCATTTCTTTTTCAATCATCACCTATTTATAGGAGAAGAATAATAAAAACATTGTGAAAATAGGATGCTGTCTGGACAATTTAATGGATGGATTTCCAGAAAAAACAGTAACACAGATTTACGGAGATTTCGCTACAGGGAAAACAACTATATGTCTCCAGTTATGCTCCCAAAACTTTAAACTTGGAAAAAAATCCATATACATAGATACTGAAGGAGGATTTTCACCTGAAAGGCTGCTTCAGATGAATCCAGATATAGATCTGAAAAAAATTTTAGTTTTTGAACCTTTCTCATTTGAAGAACAGTGTGAGATCATGGAAAATCTCGAAGATAAAATGAATGAGGAGATAGGTTTTATAGCTGTGGACTCAATGATCTCTCTTTACAGATTGGAGGGAGGAACTTATGATGAAAAAAGAGATCTCAACAGACTTCTTGGAAAACAGTTACTGAATCTGTCAAAAATAGCGAGAAATTACAATATCCCTGTGGTAATAACAAATCAGATATACGAAGATTTTGATAATGGAATAACACCCCTTGGAGGAAGTGTTTTACGATACTGGTCTAAAATAATAATTAAACTTGAAAAAATTCCAGAAAAAACTGGAATGAGAAAAGCCACTATTATAAAACATAAATATAAAAAAGAAGGAAGTTTTTGTGAGTTCTTATTAACAGATAAGGGTATTATATAACTTTCTTTTTCCAGCTTCCTTTTAAAAACCATAAGAAAGCTACCAAACTTCCCAGAATATTGCTCAGAGCCATTCCTATCCAGATTCCTGTGGCTGAGTAACTTAAAGTAAATGCAAGAATATAACACAGGGGGATTCTCAATCCCCAGAGCCTTATAAGTCCAAATATCATCTGCTGTTTTGTCTGTCCAGCTCCCTGGAATGTGGCTGAAACAGTCTGGAAGACAGCAAAGAAAGGTAAAGAGAATACGAAGAGTTTTATGAAGTTTGCACCTTCTTTTATAACTCCCGCATCGTCTATGAAAACTCTGTACATATCCTCCCTGAATATATACATTCCGATCGCCCCGATCATGAGAATAAGGAATACTATCCCCATAGTTTTTAAAGCTATATTTTCTGCTCTTTTCTCCTGATCTGCTCCTAAATTCTGGCCTATCATAGTTGTTGATGCTCCAGTGATACCTCCTGTAAACATGAAAAGAATATTTGTGAGTCTATTTCCTATTCCATAAGCTCCTATGGCCAGGACTCCGATCTTGTTTACAAACTTCATCAAGATCACAAAGCCCAAAGCCACACCGCTCTGACCGATAGAAGAAGGGATCCCTATTGTTATTATCTTTTTCATAAACTCCTTTTTTGGTTTCAGATATTTCTTTCTCATCTGTATCCCGACTTTTCCATAGAAAAGGAGATATATTGCTATTACACTTACAAATGCTCGGGAGATTATAGTTGCAAGAGCTGCACCGGAAACTTCCATTCTCGGGAAAAATCCGATTCCAAATATCATCAGAGGATCTAAGATAGTATTCATCCCCGCAGATATTGATCCCAAGATCACAGGAGTCTTCATATCCCCATACCCTCTTAAAAGAAACTCAAAGGCTATACCTGAGAACATGAAGGGCATTCCTATGAATATTATCTTCATATACGATAAGACGATGTTAAATATCTCATCGGGGACACTCATCAACTTCAGTACTATCGGTGAAGCTAAAAATCCAGTTATTCCTATAGCCAGAGCCAGCAGAAACATGAAAACAAATACCTGTGTGGCAGCTTCGTTTGCCTTCTCCTTCTCCTTGGCACCTATATACTGAGCTACAAGAGCTATTCCAGCAACTGCTGCACCCATAGCAAAGGAGATCATTAAAAATACAAATGGCCATGTATTCAGAGGAGCTGTAACCGCTTCCTTTCCAAGTTTACCCAGCCAGAAAGTGTCTATTAAATTATAAACGGTCTGTATAACACCTCCAATCATCAGAGGCCAGCCCAAGAGAAATAATGTTTTTGTTATATCGCCATTCAGGATATCCTCATGGTACTTTGAAAACTTCTTATCCATAAAATATGGAAAATGGTATTGTTTAAAAATGTATGGTTGTACAAGCGTGGGAATGGAAGGGTTGATATAACTGATAGGTATCACAACCTTTAAATATCTGTAAACAATAGTGTTTACAGTGATATTATGATACAGGTTCAGGTGAGAGTCCCAGAAGAAAAGATCAGAGAGATAGACAGGCTTGTAAAAAAGGGTGTATTCAAGAGCAGGAGTGATGCTATCAGGACAATGATAGAGTTGTATCAGGAGAGAAGAAAGATAAGAGAGTTTTATGCAATGCTCAGAGAGAGAAGTAAAGAAGCGGAAGAACATCCAGAAGATTTGATCCCTATCGAGGATGTATAAATGGGGTTTAAGATTTTTCTTCATCCTAAGGCAAAAAAATACCTAGATGATCAGGATAAAGCTATAAAAGAGAAGATAAAAAATAAAATTAAAGAACTTAAAGAAAATCCTGAGAGAGACAAACGTTTAAAATACACAGAATTCCGGAAGTTAAGAATAGGGAATTATAGAGTTATTTATGAAATAAAATCTAAGGAAAAAAAGATAATAATTCTCTTCATCGGTCACAGGAAAAACGTATATGATGATTTCTCCAAAATGATCTAAATATGAAAACATTTAAAAAGAAAGCACGTACTGTGAGAGCAAAGAAAAAGGTGTTTTTACGTCGGAAGAAAAAATAGTAGCATTTTGTGGACTTCTGTGTGATGGATGTCCTGTATATATAGCCAAACAGACGAAGATGATGAACTGAGAAAAAAGACCGCTGAAAGATGGTCATCCAAGGATTTTCCTATTAAGCCAGAGGATATCAACTGCGATGGATGTATATCTGAAACCGTGATCCCATTTTGTGAAGAATGTAATGTAAGAAAATGTGGTTTGGAAAAGGGAGTTAAAAACTGTGCATACTGCACTGAGTACCCGGTGAAAAATTTGAGAAGCTCTGGAACTCATTTCAGGTGCCTCAGGCAAAGGAGATTCTTGATAAGATATTTTACAATTTTTCTCTTAGCTCCCGCTTTTTAGAGTGATCTTAAGGCTTCCAGT
>JAGGSA010000050.1 GCA_021159325.1 Methanomicrobia archaeon
GTTTGTCTAATTGTCTAATCCATCTTAAGCGGAGAAAATTATCCATTTCAATGATCTCAGAGGAAAACCCGTTATAACAGCTGCTTACAGTTTTACGGGATGGTGGCTGGCATACACATATGTCACATTTTATCCCATTCCAAGACTCAAGGTATATCTTTTCTATGTGAGTCCCATAGATGAGTCACTGATAAAAAAAGATGAAAAAACCATATATCTTCCGCTTTCTCCATCTTCAGAACTGGAAAAATTTTTCCCTTGGACAGTTTAATATTTAACTATCCCGTTATAAGTTTGTTTGCATTTACTAAATTGTTACTACAAACCGTAAAGTTTAAATAAGAATAAGTCTTATTATAGGATACGCCAGAGAGGGGCATACGATGGCGTAATAAAAAAATAAAAAAGGTGATAAAGTGAGTAGGAAAATGAACAAAAAAAGAGTGTTTGGATTGTTTTTAATAGCACTCGTGTTTTTAAGTATGGCAGGAATTGCTTCTATTGCTGCTAAGAAAGGACCTTACGTGGATGAGGTGGATATCGAGGTCAGAACTGCCAGAGATACTGCTATTGGAGAGGTAGGATCAGGAGATTTTGATATGTTCCTGTACGCATCTCCAGGTACTCTGTACGACGGACTTCCTTCGGATATAAAAGAAGGAATGTACTTAATCCCGTCCAGTGCAGCATACAATGATCTCTTCCTGAACCCATGCACAGGGGAAGATGGATCTCCTGTGATCAAGAGTGAAGGAACAGAGTGGTTCAATGTTACAGGAGATAAACAGATAAGGTTTGCTTTCAACTTCCTTATGAACAGGCAGTACATCGTTGATCAGATATATGGAGGATATGCTGCACCGATGTACAGCTGTGTTATGCAGACAGAGCCTGCAGCTCCTGAGTTCCAGTCAGTATACAAGGAACTCGGTCTTACACCTACCGGTGACGAGCAGAAAGGAATATCAATGATAACTGAGAGGATGGAGTACTGGGCAGATCAGTTAGGAGGCAAACTGAAGAAAGTAGACGCTTCAGACTCTCCAGCAGGATACTGGTGGTACTTCAATGATGAGCCTGTAACATTCAGAGCAATGATCAGAATTGAAGACGAGAGACATGAGATAGGTCTCTACATCTGCGATCAGTTAGAAAAGGCAGGTATAAAGACTATAAGGAATGAGTGGGAGAGAGTAAAGGCTTTCTCTGCAGCTTACTTCGTTGATCCAAGAACACCACCACCAAACCACTGGAATATGTATACAGACGGCTGGATATCAATGAGTGCATGGAAGTTTGTAGAAACATCCATTGCACAGATGTATGCACCATGGTATGGCTGGATGCCAGGTCTTCAGGAGGAGACGTGGTGGAACTACACCCAGCCTGATCTCGATAAGCTCACAAAGAAGACTGTAAATGGTATGTGTGCAGACGAAGATGATTACTGGAATACTTTAAGAGAATCCCTGAAGTTAGCTATTCAGGAGGCTGTCAGAGTATTCTGTGTAACTGAGCTCTCTTACTTCCCAGTAAATAAGAGGGTCAGTGGAATAGCATACGATGTGGGATCCGGTCTTGGATCAAGATGGACATTCATCACAGCTCAGACACCGGATAACAAGTTGAAGGTACTGCAGTACTCCTCACAGGGATCGCTCTTTATGAGTGCGATAAATACAATAGATGGACTGGACGATGTGTATTCAAACTACATATGGAGACCAATAAGAGATTATGCCAGCTGGTCACACCCAGGTGAAGGAGTGCCTATACAGGTAAGAACACAGTGGAAAGTTGATAAGAAGTTCCACTTTGAAGGAGACAAGATGGTAGGAGAGCTGGATGTACCATCTGACTGTGTGGTCTACGATTCAAAGGAAAACAAGTGGGTAACAGTAGGGTCTGGAAAGAAAGCTGTTTCCAAAGTAACGTATGACTATCTGTGGTCTAACTGGCACAATGGAATGCCAATGACGATGGAAGACCTCAGGTATCACATTGCACATGTATACGAATGGGCATACAAGGATTCTGATGATGACAAGTTCTATAACGCAAACTACGGATCTGCAGCATCAGAGACTCTCGACAGGATAAAAGGTATAAGATTTGTGGATGAGGATACAATAGAGATCTATGGTGACTTCCAGCATCCAGCTTCTGATGATCTGGTAGCAGATTACTTCGCATTCTGGCCTGATCTTCCATGGCCAATATATGAGGCAACAGATTACCTTGTAACGATCCACGGACCGAAATCAGGAGATAGCTATGACTACTCCGATAGAGAGGGTACAACACAGGTGGATCTCACTGTACCAAAATGTATTGATGATATAAAGGCAGTACTGCAGAAATACTGGCAGCAGGGTCATTTACCACCAGGAATGGACATAACAGCTGACCAGGCCAAGACTGCTTACCAGGCATGCATGGACTGGATAGATGAACATAAACATGCTGTAATAAGTAACGGTCCATTCTACTTAGATATCTATGACCCAGCAAATATGTATGCGGTACTCAAAGCTTTCAGAGATCCAACATATCCGTTCGAACCTGAAGTATGGACAAATAGACTTACACTCGCTAAGTCTGTCATAGACAGTGTCGATGTTCCAGCATCTGTCAAAGTGGGCGAGGATATACCTGTAAAGATAAAGGTCACAAACAAAGTTGAGTATCCAAACAAGAGCGAAGAGCCAGCTTCAAAAGCCTTTGTTGATGTATACCTCAAGGATGCATCTGATAACATTATATATCAGGGAAAAGCTTCAATGACCACAGCAGGTAACTTTGAGATCACAATACCAGGCAGCAAAACAAGCAACTTGAGTGCTGGAGCATACACTGTAGAGGTGAAAGCTGCATACAAGGAAGGAGGATATCCGGACGTAAGGAAATCCCAGGTAGTTCTTAGCAAGGTAACTGAAGAGTCACCGACGCCAACAGTGGCACCAACAACAACGCCAGCAAAAACAGAGGCAGCTGGAGGTACCAGCACCACAACAATAGTCGGCATTGTTGTCGTCATAATAATAATAGTGGCGCTAGTGTACTTCTTCGCAAAGAAAAAATAAAATTTTTTATTTTTTTATTTTTTTAAAATAAAAAAAAGAAGGTGTAGAAATGGCATACGGAAGATATTTAGCTCTCAGGATTATAAATGCATTAATTGTTTTAGTAGTTGTTATATTCGTCATCTCAGCACTTTTTAATAAGGTGGCTGAAGATCAGTTAAAGATTACAATAGAAGAGCAGGTGAGAGGGGAAACAAGAAACCCTACATTTGCAAGAATGAGTGCAGAAAAGCAAAAAGAGTTTATTGCACAAAGAAAAGAGTATTATATTCACATGTACGGTCTGGATAAAAGTTATATACAACGGGTTATGGACAGGACGAAGGATACTCTTACTCTACACTTTGGCAAGGCACATGAGTTGAGGTCTCCAACGGGGAGTAAAGAGGTTTCTACCATTATCAAGGAGGTATTACCCAGATCCATTCTTCTTTTTACCACTGCAGGAATTATATATTCTATAATTGGGATACTTGTAGGTCTCAAATCAGCTCAGAGAGCTGGAAGTTCTCTTGATAAAGGTATTTCTATCTTCGCTTTGGTAAGTTTGAGTCTGCCAATGTGGTGGGTAGGGATGATTTTTATTCTCATATTTGCCTTTAAGCTTGGTTGGTTCCCTGCAAGTTCATATCCTCTACCACAGTATGAAAATTTATTACAGTATGTTGGAGGGGTACTCTATAAGATGGCCCTACCCCTAATTACCATAGTCTTTGTGAATTTTGGAGGATGGGCTTACACATCGAGGAACTTGGTGATAGGTATACTCCAGGAAGATTTTGTTATGGTGGCAAGAGCTAAGGGAGTACCTGAAAGAAAAGTGATATATGGCCATGTCTTGAGGGCAGCGGCACCTTCTATTGTGACATTAACGATCTTTACTCTCCTAGGGTCCTTAGGAGGTGCTATAATCACAGAGACTGTCTTCAACTGGCCTGGAATGGGCAGACTTTACTGGGCTGCAATACAGATGAATGAGATCCCTGTGATCATGGGACTGACCTTTGTCAATATCTTCCTGTACCTGTTTGCTATGGTTCTGGCAGATCTTGTGTACGGTTACCTAGATCCAAGGATCAAAGTAGGGGTTTCAGGGAGAGTATAGAGGTGTTCAGATGAGATGGGAAGATCTTAAACAGGATATTAAAAACTTTCTTTTTGAATTCAGACGTCAGAAGATAGGTATCATGGGAGTAATACTTCTTGTTATACTCCTTGTGATAGCGATATTTGCTCCTGTGATAGCCACAGAAGGTGCCAAGGATAACTGGAGAAATATGGCATACTGGGATGAAAATCCTGCAGATGCTCCTCCTGCGTGGATGAACTATTTCACAGGGAAAGACATGTCACCGCATATCATTATGGATACATATGATGAGAAAATTGAAGATCTTGGAGGGGGGATAAAAAGAGATGAACTTACATTTAACTATGACTATAAGTATGATGTCCCTCCCACAGATCTAACATTTAAAGCAGAACTCATCTATTACAATGCTGCAAAACCTCCCTCTATTAACATGGTCCTTCTGAGACCGGATGGAAATACAATAAAGCTTTATTCCAAGCCTTCCAAAACAGGAAAATCTGAGGAAGATCATTACGTGGCAGAGGTAAATGTCCTTGTTTCAGCTTCTGATACTGCAAAAAAAGAAGCATATAACTTTGGGAGAGAATTTGAGACAAAGGATAATCTAAAGAAGATTTTGAGTGCCGATTTTGTGGATCCAATGAGTGTTATCTTTTCGAAAACAGAGCCGGGAATACTTCTGGAAGAAGCAGATCCTCTAAAAGGGAATTATAAATTGATAGTGGATATATACTACTTTGATAAAAGAGACAGCACCAGATCAGCGAAGAGCATATTTGCCGGCAAAGTTTACGGTTTACTTGGCACAGACAGTAACAGAAGGGATCTTTTCAAGGGTGTAGTATGGGGTACAAGATGGGCACTTGCTCTGGGATTATTGACCGCTGTTTTTTCTGTGGGAATAGGTATAGCATTTGGAATTACAAGTGCATACCTTGGAGGATGGAAGGACGAGTTCATGCAGCGAATAAATGAAGCAGTGGCATCTTTACCTTTCTTGCCCATACTGATTCTGATATCTGCTGTCTTCAAGCCAAGTATATGGAATATTATTATTTTGATGTCTTTACTGTTCTGGACAGGTACAGCGAAGGTAGCAAGAAGTATGGGATTACAGATCAAGGAGGAAACTTATATAGAAGCTGCCAGATGTCTCGGTGCGGGAAACAGAAGAATAATCCTGAGGCATATGATCCCACAGGTAATGCCCTATGCATTTGCAAATATGGCTTTATCAGTGCCGAGTGCACTGCTTACCGAGGCGGGATTGAGTTTCCTTGGTCTTGGTGATACAACTGTCATAACATGGGGACAGATTCTCTATGGAGCACAGACTGCTGGAGCAACATTAAGAGGTCTCTGGTGGTGGGTAGTCCCGCCAGGATTGGCTATAGCCATAGTGGGATTAACTTTCGTGATGATAGGTACTGCTTTAGATACAGTGTTAAATCCAAAGATGAAGAGGATGTGATATAATGGACGAGATATTGAATGTGGAAAATTTAAAGGCCTATTTTTTTACTACAAGAGGTCCTGTAAAAGCTGTAGATGATGTTTCATTTACTATCGGAAGAAAACAGGCTTTGGGGCTTGCAGGGGAGTCTGCATGTGGTAAAAGCACACTGGCCTTTGCAATACTGAAGATGCTTCAGAACCCAGGAAGACTTGTGGGTGGAAAAATTGAGATAACAGGGACAGATATCACAGATTTTTCTGAATCGCAGATGAGAAAAGAGGTCAGATGGAAAAAAATATCGATGGTATTTCAGGGAGCAATGAATGCCTTAAACCCTGTTTATACAGTGGGATATCAGATGGCAGAACCATTGATGTATCATAAAGGAGTGAAAAAGGAAGAAGCAATGGAGAAGTCCAAAGATTACTTGGAACTTGTGGGATTATCTCCAGAAATTTTAACGAGATATCCTCATGAGCTTTCAGGAGGAATGAAGCAGAGAGTTGTTATTGCAATGGCTTTGCTTTTATCCCCTGATATTGTCATCTGTGATGAGCCCACTACCGCCTTGGACGTCGTTGTTCAGGCTCAGATCATGAACCTTTTAAAGAGACTCAAAAAGGAACTCAACATATCGACTATTTTCATAACACACGATCTGAGCATTTTAGCTGAGGTAGTTGACAGGCTGGCAATAATGTATGCGGGTAAGTTTGTGGAGATAGGAGACAGTATAAAGGTGTACAGAAATCCTTCACATCCTTACACCCAGAAGTTACTGGGAGCCATTCCAAAGCTCCACGAAGACCTCGATAAACTTGAGTATATTCCTGGTACACCTCCAAACCTTATCCATCCACCATCGGGATGCAGATTCCACCCGAGATGCCCCTATGCCATGGATATATGCAAGAAGGAAGAACCGAAAATGAAAGAAGTGGACACCGATCATTTTGCGGCATGTCATTTATTGTGAGGAGATAAAATGGATCCGATTTTACAGGTTAAAGGTTTGAAAAAATACTTTCCAATAAAGCTTTCCTTTTTTGATTCCATAAGAGGAAGAGAGGTGCAGTATGTAAAAGCTGTTGATGGAGTGGACTTTGATATAAATGAGACAGAGACACTGGCTCTGGTAGGTGAAAGTGGCTGTGGGAAGACCACTGTGGGAAAATTGATAACAAGACTCATAGATCCCACAGAGGGAGTTATCACCCTCAAGGGTATAGATGTTGCCACACTGAAAGGAGATGATCTGAAGGCATACAGGAAAGAGGTGCAGATGGTATATCAGGATCCCTTTGCTTCCATCAATCCAAGATTCAGGATATACGACGTTCTTGAGGAGCCCCTTTTGATTCATGGGATAGGAGAGTCCATAAGTGAGAGAGAGGAACTTATATTCAGAGCCTTGGAGGAGGTCAAGATAACACCTCCAGAAGATTATATCCACAGGTATCCTCATATGCTCTCAGGAGGACAGAGGCAGAGGGTCTCCTTTGCAAGAGCCATGATACTTGAACCAAGTTTCATCGTAGCAGATGAGCCTGTTTCGATGCTCGATGTTTCTATCAGAGCAGAGATCCTTGAGTTAATGAAGGAGTTACAGCAAAAAAGAGGGCTGACGTATCTTTATATTACTCATGATATCTCCACGTCTCGATTCTTTGCTCAGAACATAGCTGTGATGTACCTCGGAAAGATCGTTGAGATGGGAGATGTGAGAGAGGTCATAGACAATCCTCTCCATCCATATACAAAAGCGCTTTTAAGTGCAGTACCTGAGCCCATACCTGAAAGAAGAGACATGATCAAGGAGATACCGATAAAGGGAGAGGTACCAAATGCTGCAAATATACCTTCAGGATGCAGGTTCCATCCAAGGTGCGTGATCGCAAAGGATGCCTGCAGGCATGAAGAGCCAGAACTGGTAGACAGAGGAAACAGACATTATGTTGCCTGTCCTTATGTCTAATTTTTTTCTTTTTGGGATAAAATGAATATATGGAGATATTTTCTAAGGGCTTTTTCCGTCAAAGGCATTAAATACGGAATGATTCTCCTGTTTATAGCACTTTTTCTTTCTATTGTTGCTCTCCTTCCAAAAGAGGAAGAAGTGGTCAGCGGTACTTTGAAAAATGAAACAAAGATTTTAAATAACAACTTATCAGAGATCGTATTTACGGGAGTAACATCTTCTATAGTGAAGCTCATAGATCTTTCAGAAAAGACGTATGAGTTTAATTTACAGGAGGGAGAAACAAAAAAATTCAGTACAGAGAATATATCAAGAGTGGAGGTATTCGGAGAGGTGAGGTATGAATATAAAATATTTGGATACCCCTATTCGATCCTTGGTGTTCCTGCTTTTTTCCTCTTCATAGTGGGAATGGTGCTTGTGCTGAGAAGTACCTCTGTATACATAAGAGATGTTACTGAGGAAATAAAGGAGAAATCCAGAAAAAAGCCTAAATAATTGATAAAATCTCTTCATAAGCCTTTTCATCACCCATTTTTAGCTCCTGAACAAAGATTTTTGCTTCTGGTGTCCTTGTATTTATGTATACAAAGGTGCTGTTGAAGTATGAGGTGGGAACAAGCATTATATATGCCTCAGGATTTTTCCCCTCATAGAGTTCATAACCCTTTTTCCAGTACCAGTATCTTCTCGCTGACTCAAGTTTATTAACCTCCATCCACACTCTCTCGTCTATACCATTTTTTTCCACGTAATCCATGAACTGAAAAACATACTCTTCAGGTAGAATAAAGTTTACATAGGATGGATAAATAACATAATGTGACTTCAGCATCTCATTTCTTATGTCTATGTATGGATATATAGGTACAACATCAAAGTTCAGAGGATCATAAAATTTCTCAATAGCGACTTTATCTGGCCTGTATGGAAGAATGATACTGGAAAAAGCCTGTAAAAAAGCGTCTTTAGCTCCTTTAAGTTTAAACCATTCTTTTTCTCCCATCAAAACTAAATCAGGGTCTTTGGAGTAGGGATCCTCTCCCATTTTATAGATTCCTTCATAGTTACTGCCCATTATATAATTTCCATCCTCTGTATGCAGAAAGACTTCAGAGTGATCCACAACAGTTCCACTTTTTGAGGCAGGTATTAAAAAGGCAGATGCTCTGATTCCAAGATCTCTGTATAGATTATTCAGAATAATTACCTGAATCTCTGCGTCATATCCACATATTCCTGATTTCAAAGGGATTTTTTTGATTATCTCAGGAAAATTCACCTGAACCAAGTACCCCCTGTTAATTATGGTATTTACCGCTTTTGCGATATAAACAGGATCTCTTTCTGTTATGTTATTTTTTATCTCTTCATAGTACTCCCTCATTTTCTCTCCGAGTATATAGGCACCGTAAACTTCAAATCCAAGATTTTCTTTCGGATATGGCTGAATGGGTCTATATTCTCTGGCTTTTTCCCATGCTTCTTCTATTTTATCCTCATCATAGAGTTTTATGGAATTCAGAGTGTAAACATCGGGATAATACTCATATTCTTTCTCTTCAGAAGACATGTTTCCCATATTGTCCATTGCTTCTACTTTAACGGTATATTTCCCAAATTTCAGCTTAAATCTGAGGACAGCATGGAAATAGAGAGAGTTCTTGCTTTTCAGGGTCTTTGTTTCCCCTCCTATTGTTATCTCTACTCTTTTTATACTGTTAAGATCATCCTCAAGAGATATCTCCACAACAGTATCAGGGGATTCATTTTCAAAAAAAATATCATCATCTGTTCTGACATCAAACTCTATTACGGGAGGTTTCTCATCGTTTTTCTGAAGCTTCAGGAAATCATCCCATGATTTTTTCAGATTCGATACATCATAAAAATAAAAATTTTTAACAAACCATTCTTTGAATACATTGTTATTAAAATTCAGAGAGATCTCATTATTGAACTCCTTTATTTCCTCTATCTCAAACCCATCCTTTATCCATCTGAACTCAGGAATGATCTCCTTTATCTCAGGGGGCAGATTCTGATATGTTATGAGAAGATCTATGATTATACCAGTGAACTCAGGGATACTGTTTATTCCTTCTATGGACTTTGAGTCTTCTATTCCTGTTCTTATTCCTGAAGGAAGAAGGATATAGACCTTCAAAAAATCATCAACTTCTTCTTCTATCTTGGCTTCTGTTTTCATCAGTTCAGGAAGGGACTTTTCGGAGTTCAGATCCAGTTTCAATATCAGATTTAGAAAATCATCTCTCAAAAGCGGAGGGAGTCTGTTTAAAGTTTCATTTATTTTATGGATCTCATCTATATATTGCTGAATCTCTTTAGAATTAAGGTCATCTGGAAAAACTCTTAAAAATAATGGAGATTCAAGATATATTTCCTCCATTTCTTTTTTGATTTCATCATTTACTTCATCTTTCAGAAATTCATTCAGTTCCTTTTCATTATTCTTCTCAGTTACAGATTCTTTTTTTATGATAAAGAATAATATCAGCAGAATCAAAGCCACCACTAAAATTTTTTTCATCATTGATCTTACTCTTCTTCATATCATAAATATTTTTCTATTACAACCTGTAGTAGAGAAAGCTTTTAAGTTATGAGATACAACTTGATCTATGTATCTTCCCACTAGGATAATTCTTACATCAGGGTATGGAGTTTCAGATACAGAGTTAAACTCTTTTGACAATGCCCTGATAAATGCTGGAATAAATGACTTCAATCTCGTTAAGGTCTCAAGTATTGCTCCCAAAAATGCATTATTTGTGGATTCAGAGTTTTTAAAAACTATCGATAAAGGAAGTATACTTTACTGTGTTATGTCCCGATACACAACGGATAAGGAAGAAGAGATATCCTCTGCAATATGCCTTTTAAAAACAGAGGATATAGGATTGATAACAGAGTACAGTGGAGCATGTACAGAAAGTGATGCGAAGAGAAAAGTTCTGAAAATGGCTGAAACTATGTGTGAGAAAAGAGGACTTACAAAAAAAGAGGTGTACTTCACATCTGTGGGATTTAAAGCTAAGAAAATGTACTCTACAGTTATCTCCGCATGTCTTCTGGTGTGAAAATGAATTTTGAAAAGATTGCTGAGGAGATAGGGAAAGAAGTGGAAGAAAGCGTAAAATCTCTTATAAACACAGAAAAAGGAAGAAAGGTTATCAAGATAGGGGCAGATGGTACACCAACAAAGTATATAGATTTTGTTGCTGAAAAAAGTATAATAGAGTATATAGATACCAATGATCTCCAGTGCGAGCTGATAAGTGAGGAGATCGGTGTTTACAGGAGAGGCAGAGAATTCAAAATCATAGCGGATCCAATAGATGGAACAAATAACGCATGTTATGGTATACCATTCTTCTCAGTTTCCTTAGCATTTTACAGGGAAAAGCAGGAGTTTGCATTTGTCAAAAATCTGGCAAATGGAGATATATTCAAGGCAGATAAGCATGCATATCTCAATAACAAAAGGATAAAGCCATACAACAGTGAAATAATATCTCTGTATACATTTTCAGATATAACTCCTTTTTTGGAGGTATCAAGAAAAATAAGAAACTTCGGGTCCCAGGCTTTGGAGTTATGTTTTGTTGCCTGTGGAAAAAGCAAAGCTTTCATAGACGTAAGAAACAGGGGAAGAATTATAGATATTGCAGCAGCAAAATATATAATTGAGAAGGCAGGTGGAGTTCTGACAGATTTAGAGGGGAGGGATATCTCCATAGAGGCAAAGAATTTTTCCTTTGTGGCTTCATGTTCCATGGAGATTCAGAGAAAAATTATAAATATTATTAAAAGTAAGAAGTATTGATGAAGATAGGAATTGTTGCAAGAACAGATAAAAAAGAAGCAATGGAATTGACAAAAAAAATAATAGAGATCTTAAAGGATCATGAGGTCTTTGTGGATGAATCCATGAAAAATTACTTTAAGAAGGATACTATAAAAAAAGTTGATTTTATAGTTACAGTGGGTGGAGATGGGACAATACTCAGGACTTTCAGAAAATATAAAGATACTCCTGTCTTACCTGTCAATATGGGGACTCATGGTTATTTAACAGAGATAAATCCAGAAGATTACCTGAAAATACCGGATATACTGCAAAAACATAAGATTGAAGAGAGATCGAAATTGAGTGTTATAAAAAATGGAAAAAAAATAGGTGAGGTTTTAAATGAGGTGATCATGAGAGCAAGAGAACCTACCAAAGTTGCCAATTTTTTATTGAGATACGATAACTCAGAAGAGACGATCACAGGAGATGGGGTGATAGTTGCAACACCTACGGGATCAACTGCTTACTCACTCTCTGCAGGAGGACCTGTGGTGCATATAAAAACAAAGGCCATTGTGATAACGCCTCTTGCGTCCTTAAACAGGAAAAATCTGCCAAAAATAATACCCGACACCTTCGAGGTCAAAATAAAAAATCTTGGTAGAGATTCTTACCTCGTCATGGATGGAGAAAATTTTGGCATAATGAAGGTGAATGAGGAAGTAGTTATAAAAAAATCTGATAATAAGGCTAAATTTGTGAGGATTTAGATGTATATACTGGATACATCCGTTCTTCTCTCTGGGTTTGTTCCGGATAACTTTGAGGAGTATATCACTGTAGAAGAGGTTCTCCATGAGATGAAGAGAAAAAGTTATAATGTGAAGATGCTGAAGGTCTATACTCCTTCCAGAAAGAGTATTGAAAAAATAGAGAAATATATCAGAACCTCAGGAGACAGCCTTTCGATAACGGATAAGAAGATTCTGGCACTGGCACTGGATTTTGATGGTACGATTCTCACAGAAGATTATGATATTCAGAATGTTGCCAAAGCCCTTGGGATAAAGTTCAGAAGTATCATAACAGAGGGCATTAAAGAGGTTTATAAATGGAAAAAGATCTGTAAAGGATGTAAAAGAGAGTATCCTGTGGATTACAAGGGAAGATGCGAGATATGTGGAAGTGATGTGATTGTGGTGAGGGATAGAGCATGAGATACCTATATATATCGTTCATGATAACAGGATTCTTATGAAACAGTTTACAGTCAGGACAGGAAGAAGGTATGATCTGATCAATATAACAGGGGAGATAGAAAGCCTTGTAGAGGGAAATGGCATAGTTACAGTGTTCACGCCGCATACCACATGTTCTTTACTGATAAATGAAGATGAAACGGGATTAAAGGAGGATATTCTCAATTTTTACTCAAAATTAGCACCAGAAGGAAGCTACAGACACAATAGGGTGGATAATAATGCACATTCCCATCTGAGATCTCTTTTCAATACATCTCTGACGATTCCTGTGGTCAATGGAAAACTCGTTTTAGGTACATGGCAGAGTATCTTTTTGCTGGAAAGTGATGGTCCAAGAACAAGAAAAGTTTACACTTCCATGATAAAAGAGTGAGAAATCAGAAAGATTTTTATGATACAATAGTATAGAAAAATCATGAAAAATGAATTAAAAGCAAGGTTGAAAAGAGGAGAAAAGACTGTGGGTGCATGGATCACGATCCCACATATGGATGTGTCGGAAGCTCTTTCCACTCTTCCCTTTGACTGGTTTGTTTTTGATCAGGAGCATTCAGCTCTGGATGATCAGATTACCCAGGAACTTATACAGGCAATGAAAGGAGAGGTAACACCAATTGTGCGGGTGGCATGGAATGATATGGTCATGATAAAGAAAGCCCTCGATACAGGTGTGGAGGGTATTATAATTCCATGGGTTAACAGTAAAGAAGATGCCGTTAAGGCTGTGAAGTTCTGCAAATATCCTCCTGAAGGCGTGAGAGGATGCGGTCCTCGAAGAACGATTCTTCTCGATCCCGATTACTTAAAAACAGTAAATGATGAGCTTCTTATAATAGTTCAGATAGAAACTCAGGAAGCTGTGAAAAATGCTGAGGAGATCATGTCAGTAGACGGAATCGACGCCTTTTTTGTGGGTCCTTTTGATCTTTCATCCTCGATGGGACTCATGGGACAGATTGATCATCCAAAGGTCAGAGATGCTATTGAAAGAGTCTTTGAAGCTGGTAAGAATGCAGGTATAGCCTCAGGTATATGGCAGGGTGCGGGAATGAGTATCAGAGAAAGACTTGAAGAGGGATGGCAGATGGTGGCTCTCGGGATGGATATAAACTTTCTCATGGATGGTGCCCGGAGTATTCTGAGAGAGGCTGGAGTTTATAAGTAAAAAGACCTATATAATTTATGGTATCTGAGTATCAAAAAGGAGTTATATGGGTTCTTATCTCTGCCTTTAGCTTTGGTTTTCTTGGTATATTCGGAAAGTTTGCATATAGAGAGAATATAAACTTAATCACTCTCCTCTTTCTACGATTTTCATTTGCCTCAATCATAATGTTTCTATATACAAAGTTCAAAAACCTCGATCTGAAGCTGGCAAAGAAGGAACTTGCATCCGTTCTGGCTCTGGGGGGATTGTGTTATTCTTCCCAGGCATTTGGATTTTTTCAGGCTTTGCATTATCTCACTGTTGGAGTTACAACGCTCATTCTTTATACCTATCCAGTTTTCGTCACGATAATAGCAATATACTATCTTAAAGAAAAGATCACAAATAAAACAGTAATTGCACTTTTCTCAGCATTAATAGGCGTTTTTTTAGTTGTTTATTCTAACAGAATAGAAGTAAATCTGAAGGGTGTAGTTTTTATAATGGCTTCTTCCCTTATTTACAGTATTTACATTACTTTGAGTAAAATAACAGTCAGAAATGTTGATCCAAGAGTTATGGGAGTTTATGTAATGTTCTCTGCAGCTTCCACATTCTTTTTGATCGGGACAGCAACAGGAAAAATACAGATTAACCTGACACCAAAGGGATTCCTTATTTCTCTGCTTATAGCCCTTATACCAACTATCATTGCAATTGTAACATTCTTTGAAGGGATAAGACTTATTGGATCCTCCAGAGCCTCGATAATAAGTACCCTCGAACCTGTGGTGGCTGCAACATTGGGATTTCTTTTACTCGGGGAGGTACTCTCTCCCGTACAGATCTTCGGTGGAGTGATGATACTTATGAGTGTGTTGATTTTAAGAAAAGAGTGATATAGAAAAAGATTTAAATAGGTAAGTAGAAATTACTATATGCAATTGAATAAAGGGGAACTTCTGTGGTCTAAAAGTTTGAAAAACACAACCTTGAAGGAGATATTGAACTTTATCATAAAAACAGAATTTCCTGGAATTTTGCTGATTTCAGATGATTCTTTTTTAATTATAAATAAAAAAAGAGTTATAGCTGCACAATATGAAGAGAAAAAAGGAGATCATGCTCTCGTAGATCTATTTGAAGCCTTAAAAACTGAAGATGAAATTTTTTTCTATTCTATAGATGATATAGATTTAGTGAAGAAAAAAAATCCTGAAATATTCTTGAAAAATCCTGAAAAGGCATTGATAAGTTATCTCAGATCAAACCCTGAGATGTTTAGGGATATTATAGAAAGAATAGAAAAGAAAACAAAGTTATCTAGGGAGGAAATCATGGCGAAATATAAAATAAAGGAGCCTTCTGATGGAGAGTTAAGCATCGTTCTATCTCCTTTCGAATCAAAAAAGAAAAAAGCAAAATTAAAGGATTTTAAAGAGTTTATTGATGTGGTATACGGGAGAAGATAACAATGGAAGTAGAAATACCTTTATATGCATTCATATGTTTTATATTCCTTATTTTCTCATTTTTTTTCTATTCAAAGTGGAAAAAAAGTAAAGTTGTGTCATTTCTATTTTTCACAGTGTGGTGTCTGTTTTCAGCTTTACAGATAGTTTACCTCATTGGAAAATATACGGGTACCTTATCCCTTGTTAAAATTTCCATGCTTTTTTCATTTATGGCTGTGGATCTGGGTCTTTTTCCTGCTGTAGTTTTTTTATTACCGATTGAGAAAGATGAAAAAAAGGATTTTATGATATATGTTGCCTTACCATTAATTTTTCTCATAACAATTGTAGTGATTCTTTCTCCTGTGACAAAAACTGAGTTTGCATATACCTTCGTAGGAATATATTTTGTTATATACATGGGTGTTACTATATGCTTAGATGCTTTTGTTCTCATGGTTCAGGCTTTTTTCTATATAAAAACAAGGGATGCCCTTCCATTGTTAATGGAAGTAGGATTTTTATACTATCTCATAGGTTTTCTGTCCTATGCGTATCTCCCGCTATACTCTTTGTTCCATTATGTTGTTACTCTCACAATATTTGGTATCGCTTTTTTTATCCTGCCACAGGCTAAAAATTATTGATAATGTTTTTTATATCCCTCATGAACTCTGTTTTTTGAAGTTTTTCTATATTGCCAAGGGAATTTTCAAAATCTTTATCATAATATATCTCACCCAGAAAAGGTATCCCCATCTTTTCCATCTCTTTTTTGGTCTCAGATTCACCTGTTTTCATATTTTCAATAACCCCCATGATATGAATATTCAGTTCTTTCAGCATCTTTACAACTTTTTTCACAGTCTCTAAGGCTACCTTTGATGGTGTTGTCACCACAAGAAACTCTGTTTTTTTTATCAGTCTTATAACATCAAGTATTGCATCTCCTATTCCTGGTGGCATGTCTATTATTAAAAAATCCAGATCCCCCCAGAGGGTAACAGAGAGTATCTCTATCAACGCATTTGAGATATCGTTTCCTCTCAGGGGGGAGGGATTGTCGCCTGCATAGTATATGATGGACATGAACTTAATACCATATATCTCTGGAGGAATAACACCCTTTTCCTCTTCAGGATAAACTTCCTTTATTCCTAAGATCACATGATCAGAAGGTCCGCAGAAATCCATATCAAGAAGTCCAACTTTATATCCTCTTTTTGAGAGTGCAAGAGCTAAACAGGAGGCAACTGAACTCTTTCCGATCCCTCCTTTCCCACCTGAAACTGCTATTATTCTTTTTATATCCTTCAATCTCTCATCTATAATATTCAATCTCGGATCCATATTTTATCTCACCTCAATGGATTCAAGAGATACACCTCTACCCTTTATAACTTCAAAATCAGGACTGTTGCATTTGGGACATCGCATATATGTATGGACGATCTCAGGAATAAAATGTATCGATTCAGATTCTTCATCTGTCAGTTTATCTTTTGTAAATTTCCACTCATTTCCACAGACATTGCATCTGAAAACAGCTTCTTCTTTTTCTATCTTTATTTCAGCATTTTTCAATATCTCATGATTTTGAATAAGTTCTTTTAAAGCAAACTCAAATATCTCTATCTCTATCTGCTGTAACTCTCCCATTCTTATCCTGAGTTCTGTGACTTCTTTGAATTTTTTTCCCTTTACCGCATCCAGTGCAGTGGATACCACTGCCTCTGCCAATGCCCATTCGTGCATGCTTCAGTTGTTTAACTGTATATATTTAAATGTTTTTATCAAGTTCCAATAATAAAAAAATTAAGAGATGAAAAGTTCAGTCCATCTTGGTAACTCAGGTTTTTCCATCTGCTGCCATTTTTCATCTGTCAATCTGTCACTCATGGGCCATTTGAACTCGTAATATGAGAATACAGCTCCTTCCGTTATGTATGTCTTTCCCTCAACACTCACGATTACAAATATAGGGAAAGCATTTCCAATTCCCTCTTCCAGTACCTGTGATGTGTTTGTATCGGTATGTACATCTGCTATTACCTCTATGGACTCATCTGCCTCTGATTCTACTGCAGTTTCAAATGTGCATAGATTCTTTAATTTTGTTCCTATATTCCATATTAGCTCATAATCTTCTTTACTGAGAGTCTTATTTTCCAGTTCCTTTTCTGATATCGTCTTCAGATTAAGGAGAAGATTCTCCAGTTCTTCGAGTTTTGTCCTGTACTCATCCAGCAGTAATTCTCTTTTTTCGAGTCCTTCTATTGTCATTCTCGTGAGAGATGCAAGTCTTGCATATACATATGGCTGTGGTTCTACATATCCTTTGGTCATTTTTGGTAGTGTGGGAATTCCTGTTGCTTTCGGTGTATAACTCTGTTTTGCATAGAGTATTGTATCATGTCTCAACTCTGTCCATGAGCCAAGGGCAGTATTTAACTCCTTTCTCGTCCATGCTCTGTTCTGCATAAATTTCGGATATCCCTCTTTTTTTTCCTCCAACAATGGAAGCAAACTGTAGAGCCAGTTCCAGTAAAGATTCTGTGTCCAGTCATTCTCATTTAAAGAGGAAAACTCTTCTCTTAATTTTTCCATCTGTTTATCATAGTTTATATACTCTGTATCCCCCTCCTCTTTCAGAATCTTTAACGCTTCCTCAGATCCCAGAACAGCAAAAACATCCAGGCCTCTTGGAAATCCTCTTATGGGTCCTGCATCCGAGTGTACCATGGTGAAAGGAGTATCGTTTCCCTGATACTGAAGAACTTTGTTGTAAACTAACTCCTGGAAAATGTATGAATCCGGAATGAATCTCTGTCCCATGAATCTGAATCCTTTTGTAACATTTTCAGGTTTTTCGTAGTCATAAACAAAGGAGGAATTTATCTTTGGATCTCTGTATTTTTCTGCTTCTTCTATGAATTCATCAAGTTTATCGTCTATATCATTTATAGAGGAACTCTCTCCATAGATCTTTTCCACTAATGCTATGTACTCGTATACATTCAGATCATCAGTTTTACCAACGAAAAAAACGGTGGGTTCATAGATCTTATCCCAGAGTTTCAGTTCTTTTCCTTTCAGCGAAACTACGATAAGAATTGCCTGTCTTGTTTCTTCTCTTCCCTTTTCTATCATTTCTGGTGTTTTTCCAGGTTTTAGCCTGAATGTCATTCTTCCATACCACATCATTGCTTTAAAGTATCTTTTTAAGTCTTCAGATCTTGTGTAATGTCCTCTTGGAAGATACTGGGAGTAATCCTCTCTGTATCCAAAAATAGGCGAAAAGGAGAAGCCCTTATGCTCATCTATCAGAGAAAGTTCTTTATTCACTTCATCTTTAACTAATTCTGGAACTTCATAATTTTCATTTAAGAGTTTCATGGCAACAGAGAAATAAGCTATATTCTTTCTTGCCGCCTCTTTTATCTTCCCTTCTGATGAGTTGTACTCATCCATAGAAGCATCTATCATCGATTGAGTGAGAGTCTCCAGATCTTTGACGAATATTTCAGCTTCGAGGATTCTGAGGGTATAATCGTACATTATATGGTATGTATGAAGCATTGAGTCCGTTGTGACGAATATAGGGATATTGCTCTCCCTGCAATGTTTGTACACTTCATAGAACTGTTTATAATACCCAGGAGTAACAACAAATCCATTTTCTTCCAGGATTTTCTTCTGAGTGTCAGAGAGATAGAAATCTTCCATGTTTTCAGGCTTGAAATTGTAGGATTTTACACTGGGAGTCACATCAACAGGGTATTCTTTGTAGATGGCAAACTCCTGTTTCGTGATCACAGTTTTGTTCTTTGTCGGTGTCTCTGTTTTTTCCTTCTCCATAGAAATACATCCTGATACCAGTATTCCCAGTATTAATAATAAAGCTATTTTTTTCATGAATTCTATGTTGGATTAATATATAAAAGTTTTTCTATAAACTTCAAGATATATTGAAGTTAATGGGCGATCTACTCTTTTTGCTATACTTAGAAAAATCGCCTGAAGAGTTAGTTGCTTTTGCGGGGTTCGATCTTTCAAAAGAGGAGTTCTGGCAGCTTGGCATGAAACAATACGAAGATTTTGTCAGTCAGCTCGAAGAGCTGATTTGATTTTTTTTAAAACCCACAATGCTCCGGCCGGGATTTGAACCCGAGTCGCCGGCTCGAAAGGCCGGAATGATTGACCGGTCTACACTACCGGAGCCTGATACTCTTTAATCAAAAACAATTTAAAAATGTTTCGAACTATCCTGTAGCTGACCAAAACCTTTTTATATTATATCTCCTTCTTTTCTCTTAGGTGATCTTCTTGGGATGGAGCACTCGCAGATAGAAAAAAACATAAAAAATACAGATATATCTTTTTTCAGGAGGTATTTTTATGGAGTTTAAAGTGACACCATGGGAAGTAGAGGGTATAGTGGATTATCAGAAGCTTATAGAGGAGTTCGGTACAACACCTATAGACGAAAAAATGCTGGAAAGAATCAAAAAGGATTTTGGAGAGTTACACTTATTTCTCAAAAGAAAAATATTTTTTTCTCACAGGGATTTTGATATGATACTTGATAGGATTGAGAAGAATCAGAAATTCGCTTTATACACAGGAAGAGGTCCTTCGGGGCATACGCATTTAGGGCATATAATGCCATGGATATTCACAAAATATTTACAGGATAAAACAAAGGCCAATCTGTATTTCCAGCTTACAGACGATGAAAAATTCCTTCATGAAAGGGAGATGACAATAGAGGAAACACATAGATTTGCCTATGAAAATGCACTGGATGTTATCGCGGTGGGATTCGATCCTGAGAGAACATTCATATTTTCAGATATAGATTATGCGAAAACACTGTACAATATAGCCATAAAGGTAGCCAAAAAAGTTACATTCTCTACAGTAAAAGCTGTTTTTGGCTTTGAAAACTCAACAAATATAGGAATGATATTTTATCCATCCATACAGGCTGCACCATGTTTCTTACCATCGATTCTCGAAAATGAAAAGATTCCTGTTCTCATACCTGCGGCTATTGATCAGGATCCATACTGGAGAGTAACAAGGGATGTGGCTGAGAAGATAGGATACTATAAACCCACAGCCATTCACTGTACACTTTTACCGTCTCTGCAGGGAGCGAGTGGGAAAATGTCTGCTTCAGATCCTGACAGTGCCATATTCACAGTTGATACAGAAGAGGATGTCAGAAGGAAAGTTAGAAATGCCTTTACGGGAGGAAGAACAAGTTTAAAAGAACAGAGAGAACTTGGAGGAGATCCCGAAGTCTGTTCTGTTTTTCTGTATCTCTACTACCTCTTCGAAGAGGACGATACAAAGATAGAGGAAAGAAGGAAGAGCTGTCTCAATGGAGATATAATATGTGGAGAGTGCAAGGCATATCTAACTGAAAAAATAATTAGATTCTTAAAAGAGCATCAGAAAAGGAGAGAAAAAGCAAAAGATGTTATAGAAGATTTTCTTTTAAAAGATTAAATCTTCTCACCATAGATTACCAGATAGTATCCAAAGTTTCGGAAAAACGGTAAAAAAATTGATTTGGGGTATAGACTGCCTATCTTTATATCAAACTCCCTGAAGATCTCTTTCAATTCTTTGGATGTATAGTATCTGATGGATGTGGAGTAAGTTTTACCATTGATTCTTATTCGCATCCTTCCTCTCTTATTCTTTCTGAATCTCAGAACTCTTTTGAATGAGAGTGCATTTGCTACAGTTATAAGAAATCTTCCATCCTTCCTCAAAACTCTACCAAGTTCTTTTGAAAATACCCTGATATCTGTATGGTTCAATGCGCCAAATATGGAGATTACATTATCAAAAGAATTTGATTTAAATGGAATTTTTGAGGCTTCAGCTACCACAGAATTTTTTAAGTCCCCCTTCATAATCATACCTATGGATATATCCAGACTGTAAACATTAAATCCATGTTTTTTTAAAAATTTTGAATGATATCCAAGTCCACATCCTATATCAAGGACATTTCCCGGCTTTAGATACTTGAGGAGTAGTTTTTTCTCTTCCTCTCTCATTTTTTTATTGAGATCATCAGAGTATTTTTCCCTGTATATCTCTGCGAGGGCATCATAAAATTCTCTTTTCATAGATTCACATACTCTTTCAGGCTTGTGAATTTTCTTCCTGATTTCTCCAGGGTAATGATCTTATTTTTCACAGACTGGATCAGGTAATTGTACTCCTCCTCATCGATCTTTTCATCTATGTACAGGATCTCCACTTTCTTAAGCATATTCTTCAGTTTCTCGATCTTCTTTTTATGTTCTATGTACTCCTTTTTACACTCTTCACACAGAAAACCATCCTCTATCTGTTTTCCACAGAGATGGCATCTTTTTATTAACTCAAGTTTTTCAACGAATATCTTTTTCAGGATTTCCAGATGTTCTTTTATTTTAAAATCTACATTTTCTACAGGAGTTTTTAGGATAAGTTCTTTTAGATGTATGCCTCTCTCAAAAGGCGTCATTTTTTTAGTTTTTTTCAGATGATCGCTTATTACTTCTGAGAAGAATTCTATGCTCTTTTCCTTTATCTGTTTTTTGGATTCCAGTGGTTCTTTTATGGCCTTGATGTAGTCCACTGCAAGTTCACTTACCATTGATGTTATTTCATCTTTAAGGGTCTCATCTTCCTCTTCCACTCTTATAGAAGAGGAAAGTTTCTCTTCAAAATCTTTTTTTATGTCTTTTTGTGGGGGTATTTTTAGAATCTTCTCCGTTATCTCATAGATTCTGTCATCTATCTTCATATCTCCGAATACAGAAGTTAAATGTTCTTTTACTCTCATTTTTATCTCAGAAGTACTCAGATATCCAAGATCTTCAGAGTATCTGGATATGAAACTCTCCAGAAACTTTATTATCTCTCTCTTTATCTCCTCTTTTTTTCTCAGTCCAGAGAGGATCTCATCCATTTTTTCCTCTTCAGGATACCTTATTTTTTCCACAGAGGTACGTGCCTCAGGAAAGAATCCTTCCATCTCAGAAACAAATTTTTCGCTCGTAAAGACTGCCGAGTATCTAAAAAAACTGCCATTTTGCAGGTTCTCCACAGCCTTATTGCCTATTTTATAATCATAGCTGTTGAGATTCCTGTAAAACGCAAGGCACAACCCCCCATTCTTAAAAAATAAAGTGGATTTCGAGTTATGATCCGTCAGTTTGAGATAGCCACTTCTATCATTGAATATCTCAAGACACGATCTTAATGTGATCATCTCATCTGTCCTCTCCATAGGCATTCCTCAGAATATTCCATATCTCCTTCTTTTTAATCCCGTAGTATTCAGCTATCTTTAAAATGTTTTTGATATAATCATCTAAAAATTCTATCATTATTTTTTTCATTTCTTCCTTTGGCAGTGTTTCTGGCTTTTTGAGAAGCAGCACGATCCATTTCATCGGAGAGGTAACTCTGAAGATCTTCACCCATTTACCCTCTTTCTTAACCATCTTTTCATATAGAATTTTCATATCCACAAGTTCTTTTAGATGTTTTATAATTGTCTTATTGGAATAAGGGAATTTTTTTATCAGATCTTTTTGATATATCTCATCTTCAGAACAGAATTCATTTAAAATTTCCAGTTTTATCCTGGATCCAAACACTGAAGTTAAAAGAAATATCTGATCTCTATGTTCCTGTGGTAAAAAGATTACATACGGTCTGTGCTCTCCTTTCATTATTAATTTTAATACTTCAAACTTATTAAAACTTTCGAGGGATAATTTTAAATACTGTTACCCTATATCTCAGACAATGAAAATAGCTGTTATAGGTGCAGGTACCATAGGAGAATCGATAGCAAGGTGTCTTAAGGATTACGATGTGGTAGCGACGAGAAGGAAAACAGAAAAAATTAAACATTTAGAAAAAATGGGGATAGAAGTTACAGGAGATAATAAGTACGCCTCTGAAAAATCTGATATAATTATCCTCTGTCTTAAGCCCAAGAAAGTCCCCAGGGTCCTGAGAGAGATAAAACAGAATACAGAAAATAAGATAGTTATATCCTTTGCAGCAGCTATAGAGATCGATCTTATAAAAAAGATAATTCCAGAAGCCAAGGTTGTAAGGGCAATGACGAACGTTGGAGTTATTGTAAAAGAGGGATTCACCGTTTATGCAACAAGAGATCTTGATGATAAAGAAGAAAAGATGATAGAGGAACTTTTCGGGAAGATGGGGAAGTATGAAAAGATTGAGGAGGAATATATGGATGCACTGACAGGATTAAGTGGAAGCGGTCCTGCCTTTGTCTTTACAATACTGGAATCACTCATGTATGCTGGATTGAAGGTGGGACTGCCAAGAGAGCTTTCATTGAAAGCAGCGATCCAGACGGTAATAGGATCATCTAAACTCATATCAGAAACAGGGATCCATCCCTCGCAGTTAAAGGATAAGGTAGTTACACCGGGGGGAACAACAATAGAGGGAGTATTCGAACTTGAGGAAAACAGAGTGAGAACTACCCTGATAAAGGCGGTGGAGGCGGCAACAAAAAAGGCAAAGATAATCACCTCTCTTTTAAACAGAGAGTTTCAGGAATGAGTATAT
>JAGGSA010000002.1 GCA_021159325.1 Methanomicrobia archaeon
TCATGGTACTCAGTGAAAACCTTATAATAATAAAAACATAGAATAAATAGATGATAGTACTGAAGGAACTTGAAATAGAAAATTACAGGAATATAAGATATGCCAGACTGGAAAAATTGAATGATCTGAACATTTTTATAGGTCCTAACAACTGTGGAAAAACAAATATCCTGAACTCGATAAATATACTTGGAAACCTTGAAAGAGGGAACTTCAGTTACATAGATAGAGAGAGTGATGAAATAAGCAGGATCTTTCATATTCCAGGGATAAGGTATCTGCACTCAAAAAAGGATATCTATGAGTTCGGTGAAAGTTTTAAACTGAGATACCTTTTTTCTTATAGAAAAATAAATCTGAGAATAAAACAGCCTTATCATCACTATGTTATGGAAAACATCTTTGAATTTGTTTTAAGGGGTGAAAAAGAAACAAGAGCTGAACGCATAGGTATACCCTCACTTAAAGAAATAACAACGGTATTTGCACCCGAAAACAGATTTGGGAGATATAAAGATGTGGATGTTTCCGAGTATATCCTGAAAAGCAGGGATATCTCCTTTATTCTTAGGTTTATAAGAGAGGTAATAGACTCTAAGGTTAGACTGAAATATAATGACATAAAGAACGGAAAATTTGAGAAAATAATAGAGGATCAGGGGTCTGGAATAAAATCTGTAATTTTCTTAGCTGTTGATATAATGAACTCAGAAAGGGGAAGCATAATTCTCATAGATGATCCTGAGATAGGACTGAGTGCATCTGCAAAACATGAGTTCCTGAAGTTCCTTCTTGAAGAGTCAAAGAATAAACAGATATTTATCTCCACTCATGATCCCACATTTGTAAATCCGTTGCTTCTTTCGAGAACTTCCATATATCTTTTCTCTCTGATAAACGAGAACTATGTTAGAATAAACATAAACGAAAGCAGGGAAGATCCTGTTGTTTTTGCAGGATACCTCCCACATACAGTGAGCTTAAAGAGGGTACACATCTACGTGGAAGGAACTCTTGATGTGTACATATATCAGACCTTTTTAAAAAAATATCTGAAGAGTGAAAAAAGAGAATGGCAAAAAATATACAACAATACTGGTATATATCATTTAGCGGGAGATTTCTGGTCACATCTTTTATATACCATTCCAAAAGATCCCTATAAAGTCCTGATAATCCTCGATGGCGACAAGAGAGGAAAAGCAAAGGAAATTGTAAGGAGATATAATAAGAACAGACTTGAGAATCTGAAACCATTAAAATTCTGTTCAAACTTAAGGACTGTTAAAAGAACATTAAAGGAAGGAAGAAAATGTCCCGTTTACTGTCTTCAGAAAAAGAATATTGAGGAGTATCTGAAGCCACATCCGAAAGATAAAAGAAATGGACCTTATATAGCTGAGAGAATGGATGTTCCACTGGAATTCAGAAATCTTTTCAGTGTTATTTATGGTTGAGGAAAAAACTAACCACTGCACGATCATGCAAAATATTTATAAACAGAAGATATAATATCTTATTATGGATAAGGAAAGAATCAAAGTTATAAGAGATCCAAAAGCTATAATAGTGGGAATTGAGAAAAACAGGAGGGACATCCTGAAGTTATTGAGGTTCAATGATCTCACTGTATCACAGATAGCTGAGATTCTGGGTAAGGATGAATCCACCATTTACAGGCATATTAAAAAACTTGAGGAGGTCGGGCTTGTAAATGTTGTGGGAGAGAGGAAAAGATACCATATCCCTGAAAAGATCTATGGAAGAAGCTCAAATCTCTATATTTTTGCGATGGATGAGAAGGCTCCTGAGGAAGAGATGAGAATAAAACAGGAATATAAGAAAAAAATGACTGAAAATCTAATAAATCAGCTGAAAAAGATAGGATATAAAGTTAAAGATGAGGAGAGATTATTAAATTTATTAATGGATTTTTTTAGCTCGCTTCATAGAGAATGGAATGAAAAACTGGAAAATAAAGACCTGGAGATAGATATGTACCAGAAGCTTTTTACCATCTATCTGATTCTAAAAGCTGAGAGAGATGAGGAGACTGGAAAGATCATTAAAGAGATATCAGAGATCATAGAATAACTATTTAAATAAAAAACATAAAGGTATCTATATGATAGAGCCAAAGATAGTTAACATTGTTGTTTCTGCGGATATTCACACCAATCTTGATCTGAATTATATCACCCGTGAGATTAAAGGCACCGAGTTCGAACCTGAGCAGTTTCCTGGACTTGTTTACAAAATAAACTCCCCAAAAACATCCACACTTGTATTCTCTACAGGGAAGTTGATATGCACGGGAGCAAGATCCATAGAGGATGCAGAGATCGCTATTAAAAAAATAGTAAAAAGTCTTAAAAAGATAGGGTTTGAGATGAAAGGAGAGCCCGAACTGAGACTTCAGAATATTGTTGCAACTGCTGATCTTGGTATAGAGATAGATTTAGAGACATTGATCTTTGAACTCCCAAACTGTGAATACGAACCTGAGCAGTTTCCTGGACTTGTTTACAGGGTGAAGAATCCAAAAGTTGCTATTTTAGTCTTTAATACGGGAAAGATAGTATGTGCTGGTGCAAAGAGTGAAGAGGACGTAAAAAAAGGAATAGGGCAGCTTGTTAGGGAGCTGAAAGATCTGGGGATGTTTGATTAGAAAAGTTTTTATAATATCTTTATTTTTTAGATCCATGAAAGAAGAGATCATAAGAAAGATCATACATTCTTCAGGTTTATCCGTGCCTGTTCTGTATTATCTTACAAACAGGACAGTAACATTGATTTTTATTGGTATATTCCTGATTCTTTTTTTTATATTTGACTATTACAGGATAAAATATCTGCAGAAAATACCGGTGGTCGGATATTTTCTCAATAAGGTAACAAGAAAACATGAAAAAAATGGTCTGGGAGGAGAGATATACTTTACACTGGGTGCCTTTTTCGTTGTTTTCTTTCTTGAAAAAAATATAGCCATAGCTTCTATCCTCATGCTGGTCGTGGGTGATACCTTTGCAGCAATAAACGGTCAGCTTTTTGGAAGAATAAAAATATATAAGAACAAAACAATCGTTGGAACAGCTTCATGCTTTATTTACTGCTTTATCATAGGCTATTTAATTCTTGGCATGCCTGCTGCTATAATAGGAGCTTTTGTAGCCACAATCTCTGAATTACAGGATGTCATTAATGATAACTTTGCAATTCCAGTCTTTACAGGTATTGTCATACATTTCCTATCTTTTTAGGAAGTTTAACTCTGAAAACAGTTCCTCCATCAGGCGAGTCTTCCACCCACACCCTTCCTCCATGCAGCTCCACAGCCTCCTTCACAATTGCAAGCCCGATACCTGTACCCTTTGTTTCTGAATCCAGTCTTTTGAATTTCTCAAATATTACTTTCTTCATCTCATCGGGAATTTTTGGACCATAATTTTTTATATTAACAATAATATATTTTTTTCCATTCTCTGAATATATCTCAATCTTACTGTTTTCTGGAGCGTATTTTATGGAGTTCTCCAGTATATTCTGAAAAATATTCTCCAAGACACTGAAAGATTGAATATAAAGATCTCTGAGATTCATAACAACTTCGATGTTCTTTTTGTTCAGCTCTCCCTTAAAGTTTTTTACCAGATTTTTTATTACCTGATTTATATTCCTCTTCTCAGGAATCTCTGAGTATCCTGCCTCAAGTTTGGAGTAGAGTCTTGCCTTATTGAGTATATCATTGATCTTTTTAACATTATCTTTTATTATTTCCGAATACTCCCCTTTCCCCAGAAGATCAGAGTATCCCATTATGAGCTGAAGAGGAGTTTTGAGATCATGAGAGATCATCGATATAAAAAATTCCTGCATTTTTTTCTCATTTTTCACCTTCTCATAGAGATACGAGTTCTTAAGAGCTATTTCGATCTGATCCCTCAAACTTCCAAGTAGAAGAATATCCTCAGGAGAGAAAAAATCTATTTCGTTGCTCTGAAAATCCAGAACACCGAACAATTTTCCATCTGTGAGAATGGGTATCACAAGTTCAGATTTTGTTTCTTTGAAATGTTCATGGTATCTGGGATCCTTTGAAACATCCTTGACATACTGAATTTTTTTGTTTCTGGCGACCCATCCAACAAGTCCCCTTTCAGGATAGGAGATAAGAGGTTTATTGCTGTTCTCAAACTGAGTGGAGTAATGCTTAAAAATGATATTCTTTCCATCAAAGATCCCGAGGCCTACAAAGGGAAGATTGTATGTTTCTCTGATCAGCACAGGGATTCTGTAAAAAAGATTTTCCAGATCTACAAGTTTTGACAGTTCTCTACTTATAAGATTAAGAATATTGAGTTTTTCTATAAGTTTTTCTATTTTTTTCAGTTTTTTCTCACTTTCTATTGCTAAAGAAGCCTGATCGGCAAATATTTCAATATTTTTCAGTATTTTCTCTGTTGGTCTTTTGCCTGAGATAGGTTCATCCAGAGATATCGTGCCTATGATCCTCTTTTTTACTCTGAGGGGAACTATCAGAACATCAAGAGATTTCCATTCTCCTACAGGGGCTCCAGGAAGTACCTTTTTAAGAAGAGGATTATCCTCCTCTGGTACAAAGTATGAGTTACTTATCCTGTACTTCTCATTCAGTATAAGTTTTCTTTCTTCCTTTGACATTGTTCTTTTTTTTAAGATCTTTATCTCCTCTTCACTCAAACCATAAAATGTGAGATAGGATATATCGAAGTTATTATCCCAGAGTGTGAGAGTAACTTTTTTAAATCCAAATAACTCTCCAATCGTGGAAGTTATTTTATTCAGAATATCCGGGAGATCTTTTTCTTCAAGAATATCCTCAAATATCTCCAAAACTGCTCTTGTGGTCATTTTTCTGTCATCCATAAAAACACTTCATCTCATCTGAAAGAACAAGAACTGTATAGATCACAGTTGTCATGATATACTTTTCAGCGATAAATTTAAATAGATTTCCTTAAATATGTGCAAAGGTGTTGAACTTCTTAGAGAAAAATTTTTAAAGGGATCCTCCAAAAAAATTGAGGTGATATCATGGACGAACTGGAAAGAATAAAAAAAGAAAAACTTGAGAAGATGATGGAAAGGGTAAAAAATCCCCCTATTAAAAAACCAGTGGAAGTCACAGATGATAATTTTAATGATTTTTTAAGAAAGAAAAAATATGCAATAGTGGACTGCTGGGCTTCATGGTGCATGCCATGCAGGATAATAGCCCCTTCCATTGAAAAACTGGCAGAGGAGTATGGTGACAGAGTAGCTGTGGGAAAACTCAATGTGGATGAGAACAGAAGAACTGCAGCAATGTTTGGAATAATGAGTATACCAACAGTACTCTTTTTCAGGGATGGACGTCTTGTTGATAAGATTATTGGAGCCGTTCCAAAACATATTCTGGAAGGAAAGTTAAAACAAGTGATGGAATGAGATTTCTTAATGAGAATCTATGCTCAAAGATGCAGCTGGATTCTCTAAGTAGAGATGAGCTTATTTTTTGTCTTCTGGGATTGAATGAGCTGGAAGGGAAAGTACTGCTTTTCCTTCTTAAAAATCCCAATTCCAAGGTCAGAGAGATATCGGAGTCTCTCGGAAGACACAGAACTTCTATCCAGAAAACTCTCACCCAGCTCATTAACAGGGGATTGATAATGAGAAAGCCTGTTAATCTGAGGAGAGGATATAACTTTGTGTATACCTCAATATCAAGAGAAAAAATAAAGAAGAATTTAATAAGAGACGTGGACACATGGTCCGAAATGGTTAAAAAAAGAATAATGGAGTGGTAATATGGATAATATTATGAGAAGAATAATCCCTGTTTTAATCTTCAGTGTTTTAATTTTCAGTGTCTTAGAGGGATGCATAACAACTGAAAAAAATAATACCGAAATAAATACCAGTACAACAGAGGCACCCCAGACAACTCCTGCTAAAAAAGAGATAGCATGGATCTACGATATAGATGAGGCTAAACAGATAGCCCAGAAAGAAAATAAACTTATTCTCATAGATTTCAATGCAGCATGGTGTGTATGGTGTAAAAGGATGGAGGAGGATACATATACAGATAATGATATCATAGATCTTGTAAATAAAAATTTTGTTCCCGTGTATTTTAATCTTGATATAGAAGCCAATAAGCAGATATATCTTGAGAATTATGATAAATACGTTCACGGGGCTCTTCCCACGATACTTATTCTCGACAGCGAAGGAAAACCTTTATATAGGATAGTTGGTTATAAATCTGTTGGTCAATTTACAAATGCTTTGACCCAGATTCTTGAGAATGAGAAGAAATAAAACATAATTTTAAAATAAAAAAGCCATAAAAAGGCTGATAAGAGGTGATAATATGGATAAGAAACTTTCTATGGCCTTAGTGCTCTTAGTTTTTTTTTCCATGTTAAATATCACTGCTGATTTTGCCCTTGCAACAGATTCCGTTACCATTCGTGCACCTGCTGTGAGCAAGACATCCTCCGGGTATATCGGTGCAGTTCTGTATATCACAGTCTCCGCAGTTCCTGGAGACGGACATATCTACGTAGATACATGGCCACTTACAGAGCTTGATACGCAGGCATCTGCCAGACTCGCTGTTGAAGTCGCTGGAAGAATGACAGGAAAAGATGTTACGAAGTACGATTTCTATTATGTGGTGAGATCAGAGTCTCCTGTTATAGGGGGACCATCTGCCGGAGGGGTGATGACCGTAGCCACAATAGCTGCACTTGAAGGATGGAAAATAAACAATGATGTTATGATGACAGGTATGATAAATCCTGATGGAACAATTGGTCCTGTGGGTGGCATTATCGAAAAGTTAGATGCTTCTGCAAAGCTCGGAATAAAAAAATTTCTCGTGCCATGGGGACAGACAGTGGTCACAACTCAGGAAACAATAAGGGAAGAAAATAGAGGAATGATCCAGATAATAACGAAGCCCAAAAAGGTGAATGTGGTTGATTATGCAAAAAAGAATTATGGGATTGAGGTCATTGAACTTGAAGATGTCAATGATGCTTTATTTTATTTCACCGGTAAAAAATTCTCGGAAAAAGAGATAAAGGGAGAAATTCAGGTAAATACTGATTTTCTATCTGAGGAAGCTAATAAATCACTGCAAAAGAATATAGAATACCATGACAGTATAGAAAAGGAACTGAAATCTGCGAAGATGGGTATATATGAAAAAAAATACATGGGAAGATATCTCGATACTGCTCAGGATTTTATTGATAAAGCCAGGGAAGATATGAAGACAGGGAAGTATTATACCTCTCTAAGTGAGCTTTTCAATGCGGAGATATATATCGGCGTAGTTGACGAGTATCTCAACGCAGATGACCTCGATAAGAGACTAAAGGATCTGGAAGAGAAGATAAACAGTGTTGACTCCGAATTAAAAGAAAAAAGAGGGGAGATAAAGGGAATAGTGAGTCTTGAGTTCCTATCTGCAGCGGAAAAAAGATTAAAAGATGCATACGATTACTTAGATCAGGCAAGGAACTATGTGAACAACTACGATACCCTGAATGCAGTCTATGCTATAGCATATGCGGACAAAAGATGTGATACTGTAAGATTATGGCTGAATCTTTCTTTAAAGTATTCTCAGGGAGAAAAAATATCCATTGATGATCTGAAGGAAGACGCGTGGAAAAGAATAGAAGAGGCAAAGCTTGTGTATGTCTATGTCAGCAGTATGGTCGGGGAGTCCTCTGTCTCAGACGCCGCCCAGTCACTGAATGATGCCCAGAGCGAATATGAAGCAGGAAGATATACATCCGCTTTATTTTATGCTATAGAAAGCAACATCGAATCAAGCATAACGATAGAACTGAGCATGAGCGGGGATGATCCCGGTGTAATAGGCGAAAAAATCCAGAGAGCCAGGGACGATGCAAAGGTAGCAATCCAGCTATCGAGAGAGGAAGGGTATGAACCAATGCTTGCAGAGTGTTACTATGAGTACGGTGAGAATTTTGAAGAGAAAGAAGATGCTGCAAATGCATTCAGAATGTATAAATATGCCAAGGAGGTCGCCTTAGCTTACAAACATATTTCCAATCCAGAAACAATGCCCACTGTCGTTACAGAGACTCCTTCTGTTTCAACACCTCTTCCCTCAACTCCATCCTCACAGGGTACAACAACTTCAAAGGAAGGATCGAAGTTTATCCTGATACTCGGATCCGGACTCGTAGGTCTCTTCATGGGGATACTGATAGGCTCTGCCTTCAGAGGGAAATAATTTCATTAACTTTTTTTATTTTGAAAACAATATTATACAATGTTTGAACTTCGTACAGATCTAAAACCAAAGGGCGATCAGGCACAGGCTATAAAAAAACTCTCAGAAGGTGTCAACAGGTACAGATATCAGACGCTTCTGGGTGTCACCGGATCCGGAAAAACATTCACGATAGCCAATGTTATTTCTAAAGTAAATCTACCCACATTGGTGATCTCTCCCAATAAAATTCTGGCAGCTCAGCTCTATTTGGAGTTTAAAGATCTTTTTCCTGAAAATAGTGTGGAATATTTTGTCTCCTTCTATGACTATTTCAGACCTGAAGCCTATATTCCTGAAAAGGATATCTTCTTAGAGAAAAAGTTTGAACTGAACGAAACCTTAGAGCTGTTAAAAATCAAGACTATTGCTTCACTTCAGGAAAGAAAAGATGTTATAGTTGTTGCAAGTGTATCATGTCTTTACAATATAGGAAAACCATCAGATTTCAATGAAATGGGTATATACATAGAAAAGGGAAAAAGATATGATAGGAGAGAGATTTTAGAAAAACTTGTGGATATTCAGTACAGTAGAAATGATTTTTCCCCCGTACATGGAAGTTTTAGAGCAAGAGGAGAAATAATTGAGATATTTCCTCCCTACTCAGATAAAATTTACAGAATAGAGTTTTTTGATGACGAAGTTGAGAAGATCTCTGTGCTCAATCCAATCACAAGAAAAGGATTTTCAAAAGACTTTGTTACAATATACCCCGCAAAACATTATATGGTGAGAAAAGAAAAGATAGAGAGAGGAATAAAAAGGATAAAAGAGGATCTTGAAAGGAGACTAAAGGAACTTAATACGAAAAATAAACTTATCGAAGCTCAGAGGCTTAAAGAAAGGGTCAACTATGATATAGAGATGCTGAAAACAACAGGATACTGTAGAGGAATAGAAAATTACTCGGTATACTTTGAAGATAGATCCCCCGGAGAAAAACCATACACTCTCTTGGATTACTTTCCTAAGGATTTTCTGATGGTGATAGATGAGTCCCATATCACACTGCCCCAGATAAAAGGGATGTATAAAGCGGATAGAACAAGAAAAGCAGTTTTAGTCAGATACGGATTCAGATTGCCAAGCTGCTTTGAAAATAGGCCTTTGAAGTGGGAAGAGTTCAAAAAATACATGCGAAAAGTTATTTTTATGTCAGCTACACCCGGAGAGTATGAATATAAAGTTTCAAGAATTGTGGAACAGTTGGTGAGACCCACAGGACTTTTAGAGCCAAAAATCACAATAAAAAATCCCGATATGGATGATCTTGTTAAACGGATAAAAGAAAAAAGAAAAGCTATAGTTATAACAATCACAAAAAGAGAAGCGGAGAAAATGGCGGATTATTTGAACGAGAATGATATAAAAACAGAGTATATGCACTCTGAGACCAATACAGAAGAGAGAGTTGAAATAATAAAGAACCTCAGATCAGGAAAAATAGACTGTGTTGTGGGAATAAATCTCCTGAGAGAGGGACTGGATCTTCCCGAGGTACCTCTTGTGGCCATTCTTCATGCTGATAAAAAAGGATTTTTAAGAACAGATACATCCCTAATTCAGATTATGGGAAGGGTTTCAAGAAATGTGGAGGGAGAGGTAATTCTTTATGCTGAAAAAACAACAGACCCCATGAAAAAAGCTATGAGAGAGGTGGAGAGAAGGAGAAGAATTCAGGAGGAGTTCAATAAAAAGCATGGCATCACACCAGAAACAATAAAAAAGAAGGTCTACTCAGGTCTTGCTGAGAAGAAAATCAGTAAAAAGGAAGAGAAGATTCTGAAGCTCAAAGAGGAGCTTAAAAAGGCATTTGAAGAATTAGATTTTGTAAAAGCTGTAGAAATAAGGGAGAAAATTATTGATCTGGAGAGAAAATAACTCCCTAAGTTTTTACATGAGACCCCCAGCTGATAAGGTTCCATATTCTCTCATGGAAATAATAGAGAATGATCTTGGAAATAAAATCAGCTATACCAATTTTAAGAGCTAAAGAAGTTTTTTCACTGAATGTAAAGACTAGAATCATCGTTAATACTGTTGCTGAGATTCTGAAGGTAACGCTCTTTACCAAGCTCCTGGCTCGTGCAGATCTTTCTGTTCTCATGATAATTCCTCCTGCCTTTGGATGAAGAGGATTCACCTTCTCAACTCATGCCTAATGATCGTTCCAACCTTCTCATTGTTCACTGCTTTCAGAATATTCTCAGGGTCTTTTCCTGAAACAAACTTCAGTAAGATCCTTGATCTCCTTATGATCTGAGCTGCTGTAACATCGAAGAGTTTGTATGTGCCTGCATTCCCTGTGTTTTTCATTATCAGATCTATGAAATCATCTACTTTCATCTCCTCTATGGGTTTTGCTTCAGGGTTCAGCTTGGGGTCATCCGTATATACATAATCAACATCTGTGATATTGATAAGCTGATCTGCTCCCATCTGTTCAGCTATAAAGCTTGCAACGGCATTTGTTGACTGTCCCGGTATCAATCCACCACACACAACAATTTTTCCAGAGTTCAGTGCTCTTATTACCTCATCAAAATTCTTTGGAGGCACAGGATAGGCAAGATCCTTTAATGCTGTGATAAAAAGCTGTGCATTTATTCTCGAGATCTCTATGCCCATAAGATCTTTGAAAGACTCAGGAGCTCCGAGATTATCAAGAGCTTCTATATATTTTCTTGCAAGTTCTCCTCCACCCACAACTATGTTAACTTCATGCTTCTGGGATATCTGATCAATCAAATAGGCGTAACGCTTTATTATTCTGGTATTTATCCTTTCATCCTCAAAGAGGACTGACCCTCCAAATTTTAAAACTATCTTCATAAATCTCTTACAAAACTGAAATTTAAATACTTTCCCATCCTTTCTTTAAACCATCAACTACAAAGCATGCATCGTGGATCACATTTATACCGTTCTCTTCACAGAATCTTATGGCATCTTCAGATTCTGAGCCTGGTTGCATCCATACCTTTCCGATTCCCAGTTCTTTACATCTCTTAACTACATTTTCAGTGATCTCTGGAGGCACAACAGTTATCACCTCATCAATTTTTTCAGGTATCGATCTCAGATCAGGATAACATCTATCAGAATCGATCTTTTCATGCTTTGGATTTACAGGATAAACTTTAAACCCAGAGTTTTTCAGGGATCTATATACCTTATAACCCCATTTTTCATGATTATTCGAGACTCCAATGACTGCAATCTTATTTTTTCTATCCAGAAAATCTTCCATATATATACTCTGATGGTGTTTTAAAATACTTTCTCTCTATGTGATGGATATGAAAACTACTATCTCACCCTTCTGTGTTTCGTCATCTGCAGTGATCACTATCTCAGCTTTTTCACCCGAGATGACGTCTGAGGGAGGTATTATCGTCACCCATATTTCCTTTGAATTATAATAATCTGAGTTTATCTCAACGTTCTCATTGGAGAGAAATACCTTCCATCCCTCAGGTGCCGCTGCACTGAAGGATATATTGTGTTTTCCCGTTACCCATTCTACCTCCACATACACTGGAAAAGATATTATATCGTTCTTATCAATCGATTCTGAGAAAGAAATCTTCTTTTCAGGAGTGGCTGTAATACTCTGTGTCGATCTGTGTGTCTCACTGAAACTTGCATCTGATACCCCAATTTCTGATGGCCAGGATATGTGCTGGGGAAGAAGTACTGTTTCGGGTACCAGTCCTGATCTCGGCATCCAGTACGAGGACTCAAACTCCACAAATCCCTTCTCAGGAATATAAACAGATATCCATGCATGAGCTGCTGCAGATTCATGCTCGGAATCAGCAACATATCCTCCTGATCGTTTTGCAGGAATTCCTGCTGATCTCAGTAATGCAATCGATAAATTTGCAAAGTTCACACAGTTTCCTTTTCTGTATTTGAGTGTTCTCTTTGCGTCCACGAATGAAACTCCCTCACATACCTTGAGCTCCTTAGAACATGTATACTGAACATTGTACCTCACCCAGTTGAGAATCTTTGTTATCGCATCCATCTCTGATTCGCATCCTTTAACTATATTTTTTGCAAGGTTTTTTATTTCGGGGTCATCGGCCTGTATAGATACATCTGATTCGAGATAAACTCTGACTTCTGGAGGTAAGTTTGTATCTAAGGGGTATTTTGATTGTGTGATAAATGGAAAATAACTCACTATATTCTTACACTCCACTGTTCTTTTCACAGTTATTTCTGACGGTGGATTATTCCACTCCGCCATTTTATACTCCACGGAATCCTCTTTCTTTATCATGACACTATCCGGATCTTCACTGTACTCAATTTTCTGACTGAAGATCTGCTGTGAAAAATGGTAACTTGAGACTGAGGGAACAATGGCTGTATTACAATATACTGATTTTTCATTTCCAGGTTTCAGATGTATTTCATATACATGTACTGTTCTCTGAATGAACTTTCCGATCAGTGTATAGAAAAATGGATTCTCCGGAGTGGGTGCAGGAGACATCTTAGGAGGTTGTGTAGTTGGAGGAGGAGTCTCCAAGGATGAAACATATATTATCCTTGTCAGGTCACCTGTTTTTATCTCTATTTTTCCCTCTTTATCCAATTTCTCCTGAAATTGTACTGTTTTTGAACTTTTTGCCTCTATACTTACTGTTTTGCTTATCAGTTTCATCCCTATGGAGACAGTAACTTCAAACTCACCTGAAGAATCTCCTCTGTTCTGGACATCCACAAGAATGATCAATGTATCTCCTATCTCTGGATTTTCAGGAGCTACTCTCAGATCGATGATCTTAAACTCCTGAGGTTTCTGGGTAGGAGCAGGTGTTGTGGTGGTCGTTGATCTGTTGGAGATACATCCTGAAGATAGAATCAGCAGTACAAAACACAGGACTGAAAATTTTCTGATAAGAATTGAATTTTTATACATACCCGAAGTATGGATTTCTCCGTTTTAAATATTTTTCGATTTGCTACAGTTCTGAATCATAAACTCTTTTTCCATGTTGTCTTTTCTCCATCTTCCAGTACAATTCCGATCTCCCTGAGTTTTGCCCTGATTTTATCTGACATTTCAAAATCTTTTCTCTTTCTCAGCTCATCTCTTATATCCACTATTAATTGAATGAGTTTTTCTTCAAGGTCTCCTTTTTTTTCTTCCATGAGAATTCCGAAGACATTTCCTATATCCTCAAATAGTTTTTTTGCTTCCAAAAGCTGAGATTCACTGGCAGAATCTGCAGATCTGTTTATCTCTTTAACAAGATCGTAGTACGCAGCTAAAGCCTTCGGTGTATTGAAATCATCATCCATTGCAGCTTCAAAGTTTTCTTTCACTCTTTTGACAGTGTCTCCAAGACTACTACCATCTCCAGGATTTTTCAGAGCCTCATCCAACTTTCTTTTTGCATTGTATATTCTTTCAAGCGAGTTTTTTGCAGATTCAAGATTCTCCTCACTGAAATCTGCCCTGCTCCTGTAATAAATAGAAGCTAAATATAATCGTATCACCATAGGATTGTATTTTTTAAGCAGATCTTTGACTGTTATAAAGTTCCCGAGGGATTTTGACATCTTTTCCCCGTTTACTGTCAGTACTCCTGTATGCAGCCAGTATCTGACAAATTTTTTATCGTAATAGGCCTCTGACTGTGCTATCTCGTTTTCGTGATGTGGAAAAGCTAACTCTATTGCCCCTCCATGTATATCCAAGGGAACTCCAAGATACTTCGTAGACATCACAGAACACTCTATATGCCATCCAGGCCTTCCTTTTCCCCACGGAGAATCCCAGAATATCTCTCCTTCTTTTGCTTTTTTCCAGAGTGCAAAATCCACAGGATCTCTTTTATTTTCATCTATGCTGACCCTTGCTCCTGATATTATATCTTTTATCGATTGATGAGAAAGTTTTCCGTAATCTTTAAACTTTTTTACCTCAAAGTAAACATTGCCATTGGACTCATAAGCATAGCCTTTTTCTATTAACCTGGATATGAAATTAATTATATCTTCTATATGATCGGAGACTTTTGGATATATACTCGCCCTTTTTATATTCAATCTATCAAAATCTTTCAATGCATCCTTAAAAAAGAAATCCGCAATCTCTAAGGGGTTTTTCTGAAGTTCTTTTGATCTTTTAATTAATTTATCCTCAACATCAGTGACATTCTGGACATGAAAGACTTCATATCCTCTGTACTCAAGATATCGTATAATAACATCAAAAGCCACATATGTTTTTGCATGGCCGAGATGCGCATAATCGTAAGGTGTTAAGCCACAGACGTAGATCCTTACTTTTTTATCTCTCGGTATAAACTCTTCCTTTTTTCTGGATAATGTATTATACACTTTAATTGTCATGATAAAGTTTCATTTCTTTTATTTAAATGGTTTGTGAATGTGGCAATACCTGATACATAATATTTCTACTGGAATAGAAACACATCTTTTTCCTCTGAGGATTTTTGAAAGAACCTCTTTCTGAAGGACCGACTGTGGATATTGAAAGAATGGTGAGAGAGTACTATCAGCTCCATGCTGGAAATAGATCCTCAGTACATACCAAGGCTCCCATCTGTTCTTACCTTTTTCTCAGCTTTTCTATACAGAAGATATCCAAGTGCTGGGGTAATTATCCCGAAAAGAAGAATTATAAGAAACTCCTGATTCACTGGAAGTAACTCAGGAAATCCTTCGGGATATCCCATGAGAGATGATCTGAAGAGATCAACTCCATAGCTTAAGGGAATCAGTTTTGATATCTTTAAAACGGAATCAGGGAGTACAGAAAATGGAAAGAACATCGCACATAAGATCATGAAAACAAACTGTAAAACATTTGCTGCTAAGTTTGCAGATTCTTTCAGATAAAGTGTAAATGCAGCAAAACAGAATCCAAATCCAAAAGTTCCTGAAAGCGTAAGAATAAGAACTATGGTGGAAAAAATTAGATTTTTGAAGGGAAGAGCGCCAAAAACATAGTACACAAAGATAACAGCAGCAATGCAGTTCAATCCTGTCCATACAATACTTATTGTGACTCTTGATATCAGAGATGCAAACTTTGATGCTGGAGTGAGATATAATGCCTCCAGGGTGCCCTGCACCTGCTCCCACCTTATATTGTATCCTATCGTCCATAACGTATCTGAAAGAAACATGAACAGGATCATTCCATATATGGCTATGGCATTAAAACTGTAATTTGTCTCCTCTTTCCCGATAAATAATGTTGTGGCAAGGATAACCATCAGGATTATGATAAATACTATCGCAAAGCTTGTTATGAAATTTATAGGATATCTTGCCATATAAATGAGCTGTTTTTTGCACATCGCATAAAAGCTCTCGACATCTTCAAACATCAGATCACCTAAAACTTTCCAACTCCCTCATTCTTTTTTATACTCTTTTCAATTGATATGAAAACATAGTATCCAGCAAGTGGCATTATGATACAGAATGCCCATAAAACAGCGAGATCAAGGTACCATTCTCCAAGAAAATAATTGAGTCCCAGCAAAGCTGATCTCACCCCGTTGTTCATCCATGTGGGGGGAAAAATCTCAGCTATGAATCTTAAGATCCTTGGAAATACAGTTACAGGGAAGAATATCCCCATCAAAAATCCAATCACCCACTGTCCTATATTTATCAATGCTTCAGCCTCTTTCAGTTTTAGAACAAGTGATCCATACAAAAAACTCAATCCATAAACAGGTATCAATCCAACAAGGAGAAATAGAAAAGCTATACCTATATCGCCCTGAAAGGGATTCACCCTGAATATGAAACATCCCAAGGTGAATGCCAGGAAAAATGATATCAGTGATCTCAGTGTAGTATACATTGCTACCCCTCCAAGGATAATAATCTTATTTACCGGAGCTAAATATAATGACTCCAGTGTCCCCATCTGCATCTCGTTTCTCAGCCAGAATCCAAAGTGCCAGAGTGAATTTGAGACCACCATAAATAAATTCGCTCCTATCACCATGTACGCAACATAATTTGCAGTGCCCACGTTTTTAAGGAAGTTTCCTTCCATACTCGTTCCTGCAACAGCCCTTCCAAGGAGTATGGGCATGGCTGCAAGAAATATCGGTAAAATTATATCCATCAAAAACCATCCTCTGTACCTTGAGAGTATTCTTACCCTTGCAAGAAATACAGTATACATAGCATCAAGATTGGATCTGAGTGTGAACTCTGTCATCAGATCACCCTTGTATCCTGACTGAGACTTCTTCCTGTTTTGGCTATGAAGACATCCTCAAGTGTTATCTCTTCAGGAGAGATGTACTGAATGGTTGAATCATTCTCCAGAAGTATTTTTATTATCTCCGGAAGTGCTCTTCTTGCGTTTTCTGTCACAATTGTAAGTTTTGAAAATCCATTGCTTGATGATATTGCTGCTTTTTTTGTAATTTTCAGGTTTTTTATAATATTATATGTCTCTTCTTTTATTATGCCTTCAATCTTTATAACACTCTCTTTTTTGATGCTGTTTTTTAGATCATTTATAGTTCCCAGTGCTATTATCTCTCCTCTATCTATTATAGCTACTCTGTCACATAGTTCCTCTGCTTCACTCATCTGATGTGTGGTGTAAACTATTGTATGCCCTTTCTTATTGAGATCTTTAACTATGCTTCTTAATTCCCTTGCGGAGTATACATCTAAGGTATTTGTCGGTTCATCGAGGAATATTACCGGTGCTTTATTTATCAGGGACTTTGCAAAGGCAAGTTTCATTTTCTGACCTGAGGAGTAGCTCTCCACCGGCCTTTCTATTATATCCTCAAGATTCAGGAGCTCTACGATCTCCTTTATCCTCTGTTTTCTGATCTTTCTCGGTACATGATAGAGTGCTGCAAAAAACTCCAGATTTTCCTTTCCTGTAAGCTTCCAGTAAAGTCCTCTCTCACCCATAAGCATACAGCCAATAGAAGCTCTCACAGAGTTTTCGTCCTTTATGAGATCATAACCGTTTATCCTGACAGTACCTTCTGTGGGAAGTAATAACGTGGTCAGACACTTTATCAATGTTGTTTTTCCGGCACCGTTTGGTCCCAATAATCCAAATATCTCTCCTTTATAGATATCAAGATTTATATTCTTTAAAGCCTCAATTTTTTTCTTTTTTCCTCTGAAGACACCTTTTCTTTCTTTTGCTGTATATATTTTTGACAGGTTCCTGATCTCTATTATGGGTTCCATGCCACTGATTGGAGTTACCATTTAAAAATGTTTCTATTCTGTACTTCAAGTTTATATTAAATCACTTGAAAATTATTTTAACACACAGCAGGGAAAACATCACAGCACACATCAAAGATCTCCACCTCCCATAACTATAAATTGAACTTTTTATAAACTAAGTCTTTGCGGTAGCCTTCTGGCTTGTCTTTGTATAATCCCTGATCAAAGCTCTCCTTATCTCTATCTCAGTTCTCATTACCTCCTCTGCCTTTCCTATCAGTTCGATATAGATGCCCAAGGGGGATCTGTAAACATTTGTTTTTACTGTTTTAGGGATTATACCGGAATCGAGAATGTCTGACTCCTCTGGATCTACAAGTATCCTCACCTTATATTCTTCTTTTGCATTTTTTAATGCCCTTTCTATCAGTTTTCTCATTTTATCACCTATAAACTATTAAAAAGCAAACTTTATAAAGTTTTCCCAGAAAAAAGAGATTTTGTTTCTTATACTTTTTTTTCTTAAAAAGCTTCCTATGATATCAACCGTAAGATTTAAATGGAAAGATCCATAGTTTCTGATGGTGATAAAATGTACAGGATCACCCATAAAGAAGAACTCTGTGAAACGGTAAAGCTTTTCGATATAGAAGCACCATTAATAGCAAAGAACTTCAAGCCCGGACAATTTTTAATTGTAAGGATAGATGAGACAGGCGAAAGAATACCACTCACCATAGTTGATACTGACAGGATAAATGGAACTGTCAGGATCATATTTCAGGAAGTTGGAAAGACTACAAAAAAACTGGGAATGCTCAGACCTGGAGATACCCTCCAGGATGTCACAGGCCCCCTAGGAAAGCCAGCTGAGATAGAAAAATTCGGGAAAGTTGTCTGCGTGGGAGGAGGAGTTGGAGTGGCACCTCTCTATCCGCAGGCAAAGGCATTCAAAGAGGCAGGAAATGAAGTGATATCCATTCTGGGAGCCAGAAGGAAGGAACTGATAATACTCGAAGATGAGATCAGAAAAGTTTCAGACAGAGTCTATATAACGACAAACGATGGATCTTATGGAAGAAAGGGATTCGTCTCTGACGTGCTGAGAGAACTGCTTGAAAAGGAGAAGTTCGATAGGGTGGTAACAATTGGACCCGCTGTTATGATGATGGCTGTGGCAATGGTAACAAAGCCCCACAATGTGAAAACAATCGCATCTCTGAATGCAATAATGGTGGATGGAACGGGCATGTGCGGAGCATGCAGAGTTACAGTTGGAGGAGAGACCAAGTTCACATGTGTGGATGGCCCTGATTTCGATGCTCACTTGGTTGATTTCAGAGAGCTGATGGAGAGACAGAAGATGTATATAAGTGAGGAGATAAGAGCAACAGAAGCTTATAAGGAAGAGTTAGAGTCTGCTCTACTTTCTGTTTATTCACTTCTGAAACAGAGGAAGGGCTAAGGGGATAAAAATGCCGATAATTAAAGAAAAAACAAAGATGAAAGAACAGGACCCGAAGGAGAGAATACACAATTTCTATGAGGTGGCTCTGGGATACAGCCCTGAAGAGGCTTTAAGAGAAGCTGATAGATGCCTTCAGTGCAAAAATGCTCCCTGCATAAAAGGATGTCCTGTGAATATAGACATCCCGGGATTCATAAAACTCATAAAGGATGGAAAGTTTGATGAAGCCATACAGAAGATAAAAGAAAAAAACAATCTCCCTGGTATTACGGGAAGGGTATGTCCCCAGGAGGAACAGTGTGAAAAATACTGTACAATGGGCAAGAAGTTTGAACCTGTCGGGATAGGAAGACTCGAAAGATTTGTCTCTGACTGGGAAACAAAAAAAGGAATAAAGCTTCCTGAGAAGCCTGTACCAACAGGGAAGAAAGTTGCGATCGTTGGATCTGGTCCTGCTGGGTTAACATGCGCAGGAGACCTTGCAAAACTTGGTCACAGCGTGACGATATTTGAGTCTCTTCATAAACCGGGTGGTGTTCTGATATATGGAATACCTGAGTTCAGGCTTCCGAAAAAGATCGTGGAGAATGAGGTCAATTATATCAAAAAACTTGGTGTGGAGATAAAGACAGATGTTGTCGTGGGAAAAACGATCACCTTGGAAGAGTTACTTGATGAGTATGATGCCATATTTATAGGAACAGGTGCAGGACTCCCGAGGTTCTTGGGGATCCCCGGTGAAAACTTGAACGGTGTTTACTCTGCAAACGAGTTTCTGACAAGGGTAAATCTTATGAAAGCATATCGTTTCCCTGAGTATGATACACCCGTGAAAAAGGGAAAGAGAGTCGCAGTCATAGGTGCAGGCAATGTCGCAATGGATTCCGCAAGAACAGCCCTAAGGCTTGGGGCTGAAAAAGTTTACATAGTTTACAGAAGATCTGAGAAGGAGATGCCAGCCAGGAATGAGGAGATAGAACATGCGAAAGAAGAAGGTGTGGAGTTTCTGCTTCTCACAACACCTGTCAGGATAACAGGAGATGAAAATTACTGGGTTAAACAGATGAAATGTATAAAAATGAAGCTTGGAGAACCAGATGAATCTGGAAGAAGAAGACCGATACCCATAGAGGGAAGTGAGTTTGAGATCGATGTCGATCTCATAATAATAGCGATAGGTCAGAGGCCAAATCCTCTCATTCCACAGACAGTTAAAGGCCTTAAAACTACAAAATGGGGGACAATAGAAGTCGATGAGAACGGAAGAACATCCCTAGATAGAGTATGGGCTGGAGGAGATATTGCCACAGGAGCAGCAACTGTGATCGCAGCTATGGGTGCTGGAAAAAGAGCTGCAGCGGATATTCATAAGTATCTCAAAACTGGCGAATGAGCTGATAAAATAATACCAAAAAAATTCTGGTAATGGGAATTACTGCCAAAAACTTTTAAATATTCCCAACTTTTTTATATTGAGATCACCACGAAAGGAGATGAATAATATGAAGATAATGCTAAAAGAGGAATTTCTGAGTTTTGTAGATGGACTGATAGAATCCATGGATGTCGAAGGAGTGAAAGCAAAGGGCAAAAAATTTGTTTTTGACAGACTTGGTTCATCGGAGGAACTGAGACTTGATTATGATACAACGATCTTACCTCCCAAAAAATATTTTTTACCTCAGTATGAAACTATAATGAAGTTTGACCTGTCAAAACAGTTTTCAGTAAAAAAAGAGGAAGATCATGAAAAAAGAGTGATAATCGGTGTTCATCCCTATGATATAGTAGCCATAAAACAGATGGATAAATATTTCTTGGATACGCATCCTGATGATCTCTACTTTCAGAAAAGAAAAAACACGCTTATAATAGGATCAAATATTCTCAATGTCTCCGAAAAAGCATTTTTTGGCGATATGGAAACAGGATATGTTGATTCTGGATACGATCTTATGATCACGGATCTCGGTGACAGAGTGGCAATTGAGATAGGAACAGAAGCTGGAAGAGATCTCTTAAGAGGATATTCTCTCCGGGAAGCATCTACGGGAGAAATAGAGGAAGTTAAGAGAATAATAAACGATGCTTCAGAGAAAGCAAAAAGAGGACTTCGTGTAAAACCACAGAAATGGCATGATCTCCTGGAAAAAAGTTATAACAGTGAGATATGGAAAAAACAGGCAGAAAAATGTCTATCATGCGGAACATGCACCCTTGTCTGTCCAACATGTTTCTGTTATGATGTGACAGATGAGATTGATCTCACCCTTAAAGAGGGAAAGAGGATAAGAACATGGGACGGGTGTCTTTTAAGGAACTTCACAGAGGTTGCATCTGGTGAAATATTCAGAGAAAAAACAGAGGATAGATACAGACACAGATTTAATCGTAAAGGAAGATATCTCCCCACCTTGCTGGGATTTGTGGCGTGTGTTGGATGTGGAAGATGTTCCTCCCAGTGCATCCCGGATATAGCTGATCCCGTGAATCTTATGAATATGCTTGCTGAGGAGGTTTCTCATCTCGAAGAAAAAAGCGTAAGTCCCCATACAGAAACAATTATCCAATCTACTGAGGTAGAAAAGCCTCTTTATGTGCCTATGCCTGCAACAATAAAGAATGTGAAAAAACTTACAAAAACTGAGAAACTATTTGAAATAGAGCTTGATAATGGTCGATCCTTAGGTCATATGCCCGGTCAGTTTGTTGAGATCTCTATCCCGGGATATGGAGAAGCTCCTATCTCTGTTTCCTCCTCCCCAGACGGGAAAAGATTCCAGCTCATAGTGAGAAAAATGGGAGATCTGACCTCTAAGCTTCATACAATGAAAGAAGGGGATAAAGTTGGTATAAGAGGCCCATTTGGAAATGGCTTTGATCTTGAGGCATTAAGAGGAAAAAATCTGATCTTTATAGCGGGAGGACTTGGACTTGCACCCATGAGATCTCTCATAAGTTATGTGTTAAAAAATCGTATGGATTTCGGAGAGGTCACGATCCTCTATGGATGCAAGGAACCATGCGAAGTACTTTTAAAAGAGGAGATAGAAGAATGGGAAAAAAGGGAGGATATACAGTTTCTCAAATCTGTGGACAGATGTCCAGAGAATGAGAAATGGAGCGGCGAAATAGGCGTTATAACATCTCTGATACCAAAAGTAAAGTTTGATCCGAAAAACACCACAGCCATAATTGTGGGTCCTCCTGTGATGTATAAGTTTGTTATCGATGATCTGAAGAATCTTGGAATGCCTGAAGAAAACATTATTGTTTCCCTGGAAAGAAGAATGAAATGTGGTGTGGGAAAATGTGGACACTGTCAGATCAATGGAATCTATGTCTGTAAAGATGGACCTGTGTTTAATTATAAGGATATAAAGGATCTTCCGGAGGCATTTACATGAAAACAAAGGTAGCATTTTTTGATTTTGGAGGATGTGAGGGATGTCAGCTTCAGATAGCAAATCTTGAGGAGGATGTACTCGAATTGATAGATATTGTAAAGATCGTTTCTTTCAGGGAGATCATGAAGGAACACAGTGATGATTATGATATAGCTGTAATAGAAGGCTCAATAATGAGACCCATGGATGAAGAGAGATTGAAAAAGATCAGAAAAAATGCAAAGATACTCATTGCACTGGGAGCATGTGCATGCCTTGGAGGTGTGCAGAGAATGATAAATCAGTGGCCCGTGGAGGAAAGCAAGGAGACTGTATATGGAAACTCTGAGAAGATAAAAGACAATCCATACTTTGATAATTTTCATACAAAAGCAGTGGATGAAGTTGTAAAGGTGGATGCGTATGTTCCTGGATGCCCTATTGATAGAAATGAGTTTGTCAGGATTCTTATCGCTATCATACAGGGTAAAAAACCGCCACTTCCGGATTATCCTCTCTGTGTGGAATGTAAGAAGAAAGAAAATATCTGTTTATTTGAAGAGGGAAAGCTATGCCTTGGCCCAATAACGAGAGCTGGCTGTAATGCCATCTGCCCTTCCTACGGAAGCGAATGTGAGGGGTGCAGAGGATTCATATCTCACCCTGAGGAAAGAGCTTACAAAGAAGTTCTTGAGAAGTACAGTATCAGTGTAGAAGAACTCCTTCATAAAAAATCGATCTTTAATTACCGTTATATCGAAAAAAAGAGGGATAAAAATGAATAAGATAAACATCACAGTAGAGCATCTCACAAGAGTTGAAGGACATGGAAATATTGTGGTGAACCTCACAGATGGCAGAATCGA
>JAGGSA010000047.1 GCA_021159325.1 Methanomicrobia archaeon
AAAATGACCAGAGAATTATTATAATTCCTTTAGGTGGCTCTACGCTGAAATATTGGGTTGATAACCATTATTTGAGAAAATTGGGTTTGCCAGAGATCCACATTTATGATGGCGATAAAAAGGAGAATGAAAGAAAAGCTGGACAAATAAATAGTAGAAGTGATGATAGTACGGGTTTTGTTACTAGGAAAAGGGAAATAGAAAACTATGTTCATCCTAACATCGTGAAGGATATATTTTCTCTAAATGACGAGGAATTGACCAAGCTAATAGACTTGTCAAAAACAGATTGGATTGCAGATTGGGGCAAAATAGATGTTCCAAAGAGATTAATGAAAATATATGAGAATAAAGGTTGGGGTATTCAGGAGAGTAAAATAAAAGAAAAGATATGCACAGAAGGAATTGAAAGGATGTCGATAGAACTTTTTAAAGAACTGAATGATTATGAGGAAGTTAAAGAATGGTTCACTACAATAAAAAATACACTGAATTAAATATGCACACTGCACTTAACAAGAGGGTATCTGGCTTCACTACACTCTCCCAAATTCGACAAAGCTGAACTTTCCATCCCCACGGAGCATCATCCCATAGTGAATCAATCCCTCCCAAACTTTTAAATATCTCCCTGAGTAACTTTAGAAGATGAAAGATGTTGTTGTTGGCAGTATAGTGGAGATACTCCAGAAACTTCAGGAGAGAAAAAAGGAGATTATTGAGGAAATAAAGGAAACTAAGGAGTTTTATCGAGAACAGGAAGAACAGAAGACCATACTGAGAAGAAATTATGAAAAATTTTCTCATATAGAGGAGTTACAGAATTATTACACACAGGTCATGTTCTGCAGGCTTATTTTTCTTGATATAAAAAACAGGACGATTTATCTTAAAAAAATGGAGAGATACTGTGAGGGAATTCAGAATCTAAATGCAGACGATATTCTGAGCATAAGATATAATGATGAGTATCAGGAGTATGTGATTCTCTCCAAGAATGGGAAAAGATATGAGATATATGAGGATAATCTTAGATTTATATATCCGATGCTTTTCAAAAGAGAGAAACTGGATGTTGCCTTCGATGGAGAGAAGTTTGTCATCTATAAAAAGGAAGATTAATCTGATATGCCAGCAATAAAACTCTTTCCAGAAGACTTTTTTGTTGAGGAAGTTATAGAGATAAAACATAAGAAAAATGACTGCTTGGTTTTTACTCTGGAGAAAAGAAACGAGAATACAATAGATGCTATAAAGAAAATTGCAGGAGTTCTGGGAGTTCCCATTAAAAACTTCGGCTATGCAGGACTGAAGGATAAAAATGCTGTTACAAGACAGAAGGTATCTGTTAAGGGAGTTAAAAAGGAGGAGCTGGAGATAGAGTTGAAGAATATAAAGATCATGGATATAGAGAGAGGGGATAGAATAAGGATAGGAGATCACTTAGGAAATAAGTTCAGGATAGTTGTCAGAGAAGTTGGTGAAATAAAGGAGATAAAAAAGGAGTTCCCAAATTTTTTTGGAGAACAGAGGTTTGGAGGCAATGAGAGAATAGGACGTAACATTATAAAAGAGAAGTATGAAGATGCTGTGAAGGAGATCTTAAAAAAGGAAGGCATGGAAGAGGAGATAGAGAATGAGGAGTTTGAGAAAATTTTTGAGAGATATCCAGATACATATGAAAAAAAAGTTTTGAGATCTTTAATACGAAAAAAAGATTATCTGAAAGCTCTGAGATCTCTTCCCTCCGACATCCTAACACTCTATATTCATTCCTATCAGAGTTTTATCTTCAATGAGCTTCTGAAAAAAAGACTTGAGAGACTGGAGCTTGGGGAAATAGAGGAGGGAGATATAATCTCTACAGAAATATTTGGAAAAAAAGCATATGTTAAGGTGAACTCCTCAAATATCACAGAAGCTAAGAAAAAAAGATATTCACCAGTTCTTCCCATAGTTGGTTATAAAACAAGAGTTTATGGAAATACAAAAGAGGATCTGGGCTCAATACTAGAAAGAGAGGAGATAGATCCTGGAGATTTTAAGATAAAATCAATACCATTTTTGAGTTCAAGGGGTACATACAGAGAGATAATAGGAAAATGTGAGAATCTTGAATGGAAACTGAAAGACAGAAATCTTATCTGCAAATTTTTCCTTCCAAAGGGAGAGTATGCCACTGTTTTTATGGAACAGATATTCAAAAGAAATATAACATATCATCGATAATTTTATAAAAAAAGAGCTCTTATAATATATATGGCAGTAAATGTGTTAGGTCTGGCAGGACTGACAATGACTGCGGCGATAATTGCTTTTGTACTTTCATTGATAATAGGCGCACTTTTCGTATGGTTTGGGGCGAAGGTAGCTGGAGTTAATAAAAGAAGAAGAACGTGGGGTAACGCTATTCTGGCAGTTATACTGATGCTCGTTCTGAGAATCCTCCTGGGTCATATAGGCGGAGGTATAGGGGAATTACTTGGAATCATAGGCTCAATAGCGATAATAAAGTATGTGTATTCAACTGCATGGGTAAAAGCCATAATTGCATGGATTTTTATGCTGATAGCCATTGTGGTGGTCACGATAGTTCTGGGCATAGGTATCATTGGGGTAGCGTTGTTCTAAGTTCTGTGAGCTGAGAAAATTATTTTATGTATTTTTCAAGGTATTTCACCACTGCTTCATGTGTCTCCTCTATGCTCCTGTTTCCGTCTATTTCCGCTATGTTAAATCCTTCTCTCCTGAATCTCTCCATGATCTCTAAGTAATTCTTCTTTATCCTTTCAAGTGTTTCTAAGGTCTCGAAGATCTCTATGTGTTCTCTGTTTTCGTCTATTCTTTTTTTACAGACTTCTGGAGGCACATTGAGAAATATTGTCAGATCAGGTTTCAGAAACCTTGAATTTATCTGTATGAGATACTCTATATCCACATCAAGCATCTGATAGGCATAGTTTGAGAAATAGTAACGGTCACAGATTACAAAAGAATCTTTCAGTCTCTCTTTTATGATATCCATATGCATACTTCTGTCTGCAGCAAACAGAAGTGCCAGTGTCTCCTGATTCAGCTTTCTCTGGCCCTTCAGAATCTTCCTGATGATCTTTCCAATGAGATTCTCCGTTGGTTCCTTTGTCAGAAATACTTTTTTTCCTCTTTTTTCCAGATATTTTCCCAGTATCTTTGACTGTGTGGTCAGACCCGATCCATCTATTCCCTCAAAAACTATGAACATAATCTTTCAACTCCTTTAATCCCATACAGTTTAAAATATCTTTTTTTTCTGCCCATCCTCTTCTTGCAGTATAAACTCCAAAGATGATATTGCTCATCTCCTTGATACTGTGTGAGTCCGTTCCTATGGAAAACTTTACACCATACTCTTTTGCTTTTTTGATATGTATATCCCTCAGATCGAGCCTTCTAGGGTATGCATTTATTTCAAGTGCCGTCTTTGTCTCTGCAGCTTTTTCAAATATTTTTTCCATATCAAGATCATACTCAGTTTTAACTCCGATCAGTCTCCCTGTAGGATGTCCTATTACATCTATGTTCTCATTCTCCATTGCCTTCAGAATCGTTTCTGTTGTCGGTTTAAATCCATGTACTGAAGCTATAACAAGATCTGCTTTTTCAAGAATATTGTCTCTGAGAGATAAGCTTCCATCTCTGAGTATATCGCATTCCACACCTTTCAGAACCTCATCATAACTCTCCAGAACATCCCATTGTTCTAAAAGTCTTTTTTCTGTCAGTCCGTTTCCCGTGGGATATGTGTGATCTGTGATTGCAATATATTCATAATTTAATTCTTTTGCTTTTTTTACAATATTTTCAATGGAATTTAGGCCATCACTCCACTCTGTGTGTATATGCAGATCTCCTTTTATATCCCTCAGATCCACTATCTCAGGCAGTCTATTTTTCATGGCAGCTTCTATCTCCCCCATATTTTCTCTCAGCTCAGGAGGAATCCATGGCATTCCCAGTTTTTTGTATATATCTTCTTCAGTTGTTGCGACTCTCCTGTTCCCTTCAAATAACCCATATTCATTCAGCTTATATCCTTTTTTCTGTGCGATTCTTCTCAGCCTTATGTTGTGCTCTTTACTTCCTGTAAAGTACTGAAGAGATGCTCCATACTCCTCTTTTTTTACAATCCTGAAGTCTATATGAATATTTTTATATATTGCCGTGATTTTTTTCTCTCCCTTTGCGAGTATCTGAAAATCTCTTAAAGAGTTGGGGTCTATCTCAGTCAGAATAATATCAAGATCTCCTATTGTTTCTTTTCTCCTCCTGAAGGATCCTGCAACTTCAAAATTCTTTATGACCCCTGAAAGTTCCTCCACTATTTTAAAAGCCTCACTCAGGAGTATCCTCTTTTTTCCAGTTTTCAAGATTTTCAGGCCTCTCTCCAGATTTCTTTCCAGTTTTTCAGTTTTTACTCTTCTGATCTCATGACTCTCTATAGCCCTTTCAAGATCCTCAAGTGATTTAATCCTGAGCTCTCTGTACAGAAAGAGAGCAGTTTTGGGGCCTACACCCGGTATTTTAAGGAGCTCTTCAATTCCTTCTGGTAGTTCCTTTTTTATTTTTTCTAAATAAGATATCTCTCCTGTTTCAAAATACTCAATTATTTTCTTAGCCAGATTTTTTCCTATTCCCGGTATTTTTTCAAGTTCATTTTTTTCATAAAATTCTCTCAGTTCATCAATTCTCTCGATTCTCCTTGCAGCATTAAAATAGGCTCTACTTTTAAAATCCTCTCCTTTTAGTTTTAATATTTCAGAGATTTCATAGAATATCTTTGCTATTTCTATATTTTCCATTGTATCTCCTTCAGATCCAGGAACTCGCACTCTATATCGAATTTCTTCTCTATGTCCTTCATGAGCGCCTTCAGCCCCCATGTCTCTGTGGTATAATGGCCCCCATAGATTATATTTATCATATGCTCGTTGATGGTATAATAGTCTGTATATCTTATTTCACCCGTTATAAATGTGTCACATCCTTCCCTTGCAGCATATTCTATTCCCATTCCTCCAGATCCTGTGATAATACCTATTTTCTCCGAAGTGTTGTTAAAATTTATGAATTTTACAGGAAAATGTTTCTCAATTCTTTTCACGAGCTCATCAAAGTTAGTTCTGTTTCTGCATATCAATCCGACGTCAATATTCCTGTATCTGCAGAAGCTACCTACAACCTCAAGATTGAGAAGTTTTGCCAGCTGAACATTGTTTCCAAGTTCCGGATGTATATCCAGAGGAAGATGCGCAGCATATAGAGCTATATTGTTTCTTATCAGATATCTTATTCTTCTGTACAGAAGCCCTGTGATGGAGGTGATCTCTCCCCAGAATATGCCATGATGTACTATCAGAAGGTCACATTGGGAGGAAGCAGCTTTTTTAAAGCTCTCAAGACACGCATCCACACTGAAGCCTATCTTCTCTATCTTCTTTTTTCCATCTACCTCAAGCCCATTTTTGCAGGAATCCTGTATATTTTTAACGTCCAGAACTTTATCAAGATAATCCACGATCTCTTTTAACAGCATAAAATAGATAAGTTTATGAGTATAATAATTTTTCGATAATAGAACTTGGAATAAATTTTATCAATACTACAGATATGAAGACAGTTTCATCTCAAAAGAATTTAGATAAAAAATAGAAAAGAATCAGACAAAGTCTGAAACTTTTGGAGGTTCAGGCTTCAGGCCTTTTCTCTGTCTTATCTGGCGCATTACAGTTTTTTGAAGTTCATTTGGAAGTTTTTCAAATCCTATCTGTTCAGTTGTCCAGAGGGCTCTTCCTTCAGTTGCTGATCTTATGTCTCCCGCAAATCCAAACATCTCAGCTACAGGAGTCTTTGCTATAACAGTTGTGAGCTCATCTTCACTCTTTATGTCAAGGATCTGTCCTCTTTTCTGCTGTAAAAGTCTCGTTACAGTACCCATGTAGTTCTCAGGAGCAGTTACAAAAACTTTCTGGACAGGCTCGTACAGAGCAACATCAGCGAGGAGCATGGCTGCATATAAGGCATTTCTTACAGCAGGAATCACCTGTGCAGGCCCTCTATGGATAGCGTCTTCATGGAGTTTTGTGTCATGGAGCTTGACCTTCATCTTTATGACAGGCTCATTTGTCAGAACACCTTTATCAACTACATTGTGGAAAGCCTCTATAACAAGCTCTCTGACCTCACCTATATGCACAACTCCTCTGGTCATATTTATATATACATTGCCCTGATATATATCCTCAACATTCTTTGCTTCATCAGGGCTCATGCCAAGTTCTCTCAGTTTCTGTCCTATCTCCTTTGACTTCACCCTTCCTTCGGGAATCTCTCCACTCTTTATTGCTTCATAGACTTTATCCTCAAGGGGCTCAACAGTTAGATAGAATTTGTTATGTTTGTTCGGTGACTTACCTTCAACCTGGGGAGAAGGCTTGCTCACACCCTCTCTGTAAACAACTATGGGTTCTGAGGTTTTTATGGGAACTCCCTTCTCATGGGTGATCCTGTATGCCACTACCTCAAGATGCAGCTCTCCCATTCCTGAAAGGAGATATTCTCCCGTTTCCTCATCTATCTTCGCTCTCAGAGTTGGATCCTCTTTTGCTACCTGTTTAAGCACCTCTATCAGTTTTGGCAGATCCCTTGGATTCTCAGGCTCCACTGCCTCTGTAACAACAGGCTCTGAGTAATGTTTTATAGCTTCAAATGGATGAATGGGAGCATCTCCTCCACATATTGTCTCTCCGGCAATAGCTTCTTTCAATCCCGTAATAGCAACCATGTTTCCAGCAGGCACCTCCTTGACATTTTCTCTATCTGCACCCATAAATATTCCTACCTGCTGTATCCTTCTCTTCGTTTTTGCACCGACTATCCATACCTCATCTCCAGGCTTTACTTTTCCTGCAAAGATCCTTCCTGTGGCTATTTCTCCCGCATGTTTGTCTATTATGATCTTTGTCACTATCATTGCCAGTGGACTATCGGGATCACAGTTCATCATTGCCTTTCCTATCTCTGAATCAATGTCTCCTTTCCATATTTTCGGTATTCTGTACTTCTGGGCTTCTAGGGGGGAAGGAAGATGTTTTATTACCATATCCAGAATGATCTGATGTACGGGTGCCTTTTTTGCAAGTTCCTTTTCCTTTCCCTCATTTGTATACTTGATTATATCTGCAAATGTTATTCCCGTTGTTTTCATACGGGGTACTGAGATAGCCCAGTTGCAGTATGCAGATCCGAAGGCCACACTGCCATCATTTACATTCACAGTCCATTTATCCTTGAACTCCTTTGGAGCAGCCTGTCTTATCAGCTTGTTTACCTCTGTGATGATCTTCATGAATCTCTTCTGCATCTGTTCAGGAGTAAGCTGGAGTTCCTTTATGAGTCTGTCTACCTTGTTTATAAAGAGAACAGGTTTCACACCCTCCTTTAATGCCTGTCTCACAACTGTTTCTGTCTGTGGCATCTTTCCCTCCACAGCACATACAACGATTATACATCCATCTATAGCTCTCATCGCTCTTGTAACGTCTCCTCCGAAATCAACGTGTCCTGGCGTATCTATTAAGTTGACGAGGTAATCCTTTCCCTCATACTTATGTGCAAGGGATATGTTTGCAGCGTTTATTGTGATTCCTCTTGCCTGCTCCTGTTCATCGAAATCAAGAACTAACTGTTTTCCTGCCAGCTCCTCAGACATCAATCCTGCTCCAGCAAGCAGATTATCTGAAAGTGTTGTTTTACCATGATCTATATGAGCTGCAATACCTATGTTCCTTATCTGCTGGGGATTATACATTAATTTATTGGCTAATTGTGCCATATCTTCTTTTCTACCCATTTAACTCACCTTGCTGATTTTGCGATTCTTTCGATCTCCTCTCTTTTACTCACGCCCACACTCTTCATGTCATAGTTTGAAGCCAGAATAAGTTCCTCTGCAAGTGCCTCTGAAAAAGACTTTTTGGAGTTGAATGCCTTTAGACTGGCTCCAAGAGCCAGATACTTGAGAGCAAAATCCAGCCTCCTCTGAGGGGACATATCCACAGCCATATGGTACTTCACCCCTCCATATGTTATTGTGGTCGTCTCTTCCATCGGTGCAGAGTTCTCAATTGCTTTTACGAGAACTTCTAAGGGGTTCTTTTTTGTTTTTGAATGAATTATCTCAAAGGCTTCTCTCACGGTATGGTATGCCTTGACCTTTTTTCCAGAGTAACCTCCCTGCCTCCTTAAAAACCTACCTCCAACTTTCTTTTTGGCAGATCCTGTTCTCATGAGCTTATTGATCAATCTTTCCACTATATTGATTTTAGCTTTTCCAAACCTCTTTTTCTGATATCTACCACTTGAGTGAGGAAAATAAACAGGATTTAGATTTATATACTCTTTCAATCCACGATCAGATACCTCTACATTGAAATCCCACTTATCAAACAGTTTTTCTTCCATGCTCTCACCTTATAGGTTTTTCCTTCTTTCCAGCAACCATCTCACTCAATGCCACTCTGTTTACCTTAATGACCTTGAACCTCACTCCGGGAATATCACCCATAGATCTTCCCTTCCTTCCGCCTATGCCCTCTATAACGACTTCATCATGTTCATCTATGAAGTTTATAGCTCCATCCCCTGGACAGAAAGCTGTCACCTGTCTTCCATTTTTGATCAGCTGGACTCTGACACATTTTCGTATGGCAGAGTTAGGCTGTTTTGCTTCCACAGGTACCTTTTCAAGGACTATTCCCCGAGCCTGGGGTGCCTTAGCCAAGGGATCAGATTTTTTATCAAGCCCGAGTGCTTTTCTCTTGAAATCTATATCTTTCCATCTGAGTTTTTTTCTTTTTTTCAGGATGATCCTTCCTGCATATTCTCCTCTTGCCATTTCTTTTTCAGCCATAAGTTTCACCTCATGTTATCTGTACATCCATTATATTGTGATGTCTGTTCAGTAACGATTTTATCCTTTTTATATTTTTTCCAGATTTTCCTATCACAAGACCTTTATCTTCCTTTGCAATATCTATTGTGGCTATCTTTTTATTGTTTTTCTCAGTGATCTGAACTGACCTTATTTTAACGGATCTGAGCATATTCCTTATAAACTGCTCGGGACTATCAGAGTACTCTATAATCTCAATTTTTTTTCCTGAAAGTTCAGACATCTTTTTTATATTTGTTCCTCTCTTTCCGATGGCGAGTCCCACATCCTTCTCATCCACAACAAAAACAAGTTTATCATCTTCCATAATACAATCTATTATTTTTGCACCTGTGAGACTTTCGAAAAGGCCTATACATTTTATTTCCTCTGTCCCAAGCTTCAAGCCCATTGAATTCCCTCCTACTTGGAGCTTATGGACAGGATATTTGATTCTCCAGGATCCATTATAGCAAGAACTGAGATCACGTAAGGTTTACCTGCCACTGTTCCAAGATCCACTGACGATCCTTTGAATCTGTAAAAAGGCACTTCAAGGAGTTTGCAGTAATACTCCAGATCACTTACTGTATCTTTTGGTATATTGTCTGCATATATAATAAGTTTTACATTTTTATTTTTAAGTGCATTCATGCACTCTTCTGTGCCTATCAGAACCTTACCTGTCTCAATGGCCTTTCTTATTTCATATGCTATATCCATATACTCATTCCTCCTTTCCAAAAGATTTCATAGCGAGTTTTACTATTCCTGTTCCCACAGGTATGGGCTGTCCCACTATGACATTTTCTGTTACTCCTCCTAAATCATCTTCAGCTCCAGATTTTCCAGCTTCGAAGAGATGTGCTGTGGTAACTTCAAATGCGGCCTTCGCAAGCACACTGGATTTTTCTCCACTGAGTCCATGTCTTCCTATGGAGCTCAACTCTCCATTTTTTGTCATTTGATCGGCAAGAAGCATTATATGTCTCTGATCCACTTCCAGCCCCTGTTCTTCCAGTACACTTGTGATCTCCTTTATTATTGCATTTCTTGCAGCCTCAATACCAAGGACACTGTATATCTCTCTTATATCGTTTGTTGTTGTTCTTTTATAATCTACTCCTTTGATTTTCAGCACTCCTGTAAGATTTGAGCCTTCTGTATATATCACATAACCTTCCTCTTCTTTTCTTATCAATGCTCTCTCTATTCCCTTCACACCTTTCAGTTTTATATTTTTTACCCTAGTCATGAATTTCCTCAGTTTCATAAGGGAAACGTTTCCAGGATCCAGTACTATCCTCATATTTTCCTTATCCACTGATTTCGTCTTTTTGAGAGCATCTATCTTTTTGAAAACCTCTTCAAATGTAAGGTTTTGTTTGCTGAGGATTTCCTGATCAAACTCCAGCATGACCTCCATATTTATGACATCCATCAGTATCTTCTTTGTTATATCCTTCACCTTTGTCTCTTCTATTCTCGTGGCTATCTCCTTGGCTTTCCGGGGATCATTTTTGTACTCCTCCTCTAAATGAACTGTCATTACAGGTGTGGAGGGTATTCTTCTCACATCAACGATCTCTATGATCCTCGGCAGCCCTAAGGTAACATTCATCTCAGCCACACCGGCATAATGGAATGTGGATAATGTCATCTGAGTACCGGGTTCTCCTATGCTCTGAGCAGCTACAGTTCCTACAGCCTCTCCTGGCTCCACAAGTGAATCCTCGTACTGCTTTACCGTCTCATCTATTATATTTTTCACAATCTTTTCAGACAGTTTTTGCTTTCTGTTGACCTTAATAAGTTTGTTTTTCAGTTCATTCTTTATGGACAGGGGTAAGGACTCTACAGAATCAACCTTTTCAATAATCTTCTCCTCTTTCACTATATCGCCTCGCTTTTGAGATTCTTATAAATTATCCAGTCAATATCAACAGGTTTCCCGTACTCACTCTTTGATGGATCAACTCCATCTTCCCCATATCTGAACTGCACAATTCTTTCCTGATCCTTTACCACTCCATTGTACTCCACCCTTACATCCTGAAGTGCATTCATGAGCCTCCTCTGCATGTATCCTGACTGCGCAGTCCTTACTGCTGTATCCACCAGACCTTCTCTTCCTCCCATTGCATGGAAGAAGAATTCTCTTGGATTTAAACCTTCCTTGAAAGAGTTGGCAACAAATCCCTGGGATTTTGCTCCCATTTCACCTTTTTTATAATGTGATAATGATCTTTCGGTATATCCTCTGGAGAGTCTCTCTCCTCTCACAGACATCTGTCCTAAGGATGCAGCGATCTGTGTAAGATCGAGTATATTACCCTTGGCACCTGTTCTTGCCATGATCACAGCATGCCTGTTCATACCAAGATGCTTTTCGGCTATCTCTCCTGCTTTGTCTCTTGCCTCAGAGAGCACCTGCATTATTTTGCTTTCGAGGGTCTCTCTTGTTGTTCTTCCTGGGAGGGGTTCAAGTTCTCCTCTTTCGTAGACCTCGATTAACTTTTCAACCTTCTTCTCCCCCTCTTTGAGTATCCTCTCTATCCTCTCTGAGGCCTCCTTGGGTATGTCTGCATCGTCTATTCCTGTGGTGAGTCCCTTTTTCATGAGCGCCCAGAGAAGCAGCTTTGTGCCTTTATCTATAAACTCTCTTGCGGTATCTGTGCCATACACCCTCACAAGTTTGCTTAAAAACAGACTCTTTGATCTTGCCTTGAATGTTGCACCATCGATAACACCATGTATAAGCTTTCCATTCTTTATCACAACGTATGCATCATCAGGACATTTTTCTTTGAGGCATACCTCACATTTTCTGCATATCTTTGCCTTATACTCAAGATTCATATCATCTGGAATAAGGAGAGAAAATATTTCTTTCCCTGTGTAGTATCTTTTTCCATCTTTTTCCATATACTCCTCCGGGAATTTATCTATTCCTGCAAAGTAAAGCATTTCTTCTGTTTCTTCCTCTGTGAAAACTGTTCCTTCTTTTGTGAGAATATAAGCTCCAGAAACATAATCCTGCATTGCGCCTATAACAGGTTCTCCGAATCTTGGGGATACGATCTGCTGCTGAACTTTCATTAAAGTCTCTGCCTCCACCTGTGCCTCCTCTGTCTGTGGTACATGAAGATTCATCTCATCTCCATCAAAATCAGCTCCGTAAGGAGGACAGACGCATAGATTGAGTCTGAAAGTTTTGTATGGCATCACCTTCACTCTATGTGCCATGATGGATAATCTGTGAAGTGAGGGCTGTCTGTTGAAAAGGACGATATCCCCATCACGGAGATGTCTCTCCACTATGAATCCCACCTCAAGCTCCTCTGCAATGATCTCCTTTATCTCATCTGTAACTCTCTTCTTTCTCCCGTCTCTCCTGATAACATAGTTAGCTCCTGGATGTTTGTTCGGTCCATTGAGAATGAGTTTTCTAAGTTCTTCTATGTTCTGCTCTGTCACCTTCTCAGGTACAGTGAGCTCCTTTGCGATCTGTACGGGGACACCTATCTCATTTATACTTATATAAGGATCCGGAGAGATAACTGTTCTGGAAGAGAAATCAACTCTCTTTCCTGATAGATTATGTCTGAATCTTCCTTCTTTTCCTTTCAATCTCTGGGTTAATGTCTTCAGTATTCTTCCTGATCTGTGTCTCGCAGGAGGAATACCCGCTACCTCATTATCAAGATATGTTGTCACATGGTACTGGAGAAGTTCCCAGAGATCCTCCACTATCAGGTGCGGTGCTCCAGCATCTATGTTTTCTCTCAGTCTCTGATTGATCCTGATTATATCCACAAGTTTGTGGGTGAGATCATCCTCTGATCTTATTCCGGATTCAAGAGTGATGGAGGGCCTTACCGTAACAGGTGCTACAGGGAGAACTGTCAGAACAGTCCATTCTATTCTGGCAGCATCAGGATCCCAGCCCAGAAGCCTCATATCATCATCTGAGATCTTTTCGAGCCACTCCCTTATATCGCTGGGGGTGAGTTTATCATTCTCCTCCATGAATGTTGTGGGTCTCTCTAACTTCACTTTCTTCTGGACTGCACCACAGTGCGGGCATGTATTGTTCACAGTAGAAGTTTTCTTTTTTGTGGCTTCTTTGACAAGATCTTTTATTATAACCTCCTTATCTGCATTGACATCCTTTGCTTCTCCTATTTTTTTTCTGAAAGCCTCCAGTTCTTTATCACTCAGAAGAATCCTTCCACATTCTCTGCATGTGGATTTTAGAAACATATATATATCCTTTACAAATCCAATATGAATAACTGGTCTTGCAAGCTCTATATGTCCAAAGTGCCCTGAGCATTTTCCAAATTTCTGACCGCAGGTTCTGCATTTCAGTCCCGGATCGATAACACCAAGTCTTGGATCCATCAGACCTCTTTCTATAGGATACCCTTCATCATCATATGTATCAGCAGTCATTATCTTGGCAACACTCAGTTTTCTGATAGTTTCCGGTGACATTAATCCAAATCTGATCTTCTCTATCTGTTTTTCTTCTAACATGTTATCACACTTTTTCCCTTAAAACAAAACGAGGATCTATACACATGGATTGCATCTCTTTAATGAGTAATTCAAAAGCATAAGAGAGCGTAACTTTATAGATTGCTGTTTCTTCTCCACATATAGGACAGTACTTTTTATTTTTAACAGCATCATAAACTGCTATACTTCCACATTTCTCACATACGAGGACAGATGTTTTATCAGAGGCATCAAGAAGTCTCTCCAGGAGAAGCATGGAAGCACCATGTCCCACAAGACAGTCTCTTTCCATCTCCCCAAATCTCAATCCACCTTCTCTTGCTTTTCCCTCCGTGGGCTGTCTTGTAAGCATCTGACGGGGACCTCTGGAACGGGCATGAACTTTATCTGATACCATATGATGAAGTTTCTGGTAGTATGCAAGACTTATGAATATATCAGCCTCAATGATGTCCCCTGTATAGCCATTGTAAAGTATCTCTCTTCCAGTATTCTTGAATCCAAGCTTTTTTAAAGACTCTCTCAGGGATTTTTCGTCTTCATTATCAAAGGCGGTAGCATCTATCCTTCTACCTTCCATTGCTCCAACCTTTGCACCTATCATCTCAAGGATCTGTCCTATAGTTTTTCTCGATGGGATAGCATGGGGATTTATTATAAGATCTGGAACAACACCCTGTTCTGTAAACGGCATATCCTCCTGGGGTAGTATAAATCCAAGAACTCCTTTCTGACCATGTCTTGAGGAGAACTTATCACCAAGCTCCGGAATCCTTTCAGTTCTCACTCTCACCTTTGCAAGTTTATTTCCATCCTCATTTTCTGTAAGCAGTACAAAGTCCACAATTCCTGATTCATTGGGTCTTACATCCTCTGAGGTCTCTATTCTGCCACTCATCTCAGTACCGAACTCATCTAACTCCTGTAAAAATCTTGGTGGACTTGTTCTTCCTACTAAGACATCTCCTCCCTTTACCTCAGATTCTAATCTGATCAATCCATCTTCATCTAAGTTTCTGTAGGGTTCTGCACCTCTGTATCCTTTTGCTGTTTTATCTGGAATCTGAAAGGCATCTACCTGTCCTCCCGGATATCTTCTCTCCTCACATGTGTAAGTTCTGAAGAATGTGGATCTTGCAAGTCCTCTCTCCACAGATGCCTTGTTTATTATTAAAGCATCCTCTATGTTGTATCCTGTATAGGATAGAACAGCCACCACAAAATTCTGTCCTGCAGGTCTTTTATCAAAGTTTATTGCATCCGAGATCTTTGTTCTCACTATGGGGATCTGGGGGTAATGCATGAGGTGTCCTCTTGTATCAACTCTCCATTTATAATTCGAAAATCCAAATCCTATGCTCTGCTTGGCCATTCCAGCTCCTGTAGAGTTTCTTGGAGCGGCATTATGTTCCGGGAAAGGAATCAGACTTGCACAGATACCAAGTATTGTTGGAGGATAGACCTCAAGATGTGTGTGTTCAGGTGTAAGTTCCTCCTCATTTATCGCTATATAAGCATTTTCTTCCTCCTCTGCATCTAAATACTCTATAATTCCCTTATCTATGAGATCGCTCCATGAGAGCTCATGTTTCTCTATCATCTTTATATGTTTTTCTGTGAGTTTTGGGACTCCATTTTCCACAACGATCAATGGTCTTCTTGCTCTTCCTCCATCACAGTTTATCTGAACTTCATTGGTATTCGAGTAATAAGCAACGTTTATGTTGTTGGATATCTTTCCCTTTCTCCTGTCCTTTCTGATTCTTTCAGCAAGTTTCTCTCCATCCTCGGATGTACCCACAAGATTACCATTTAGATAAACATAAGCATTGATCTTTGGCCCTTTTGCCTTTTCTATCTTGTTTATCCCCACAGTTTTATAGAGATACTCCTTTACCTCATCCTCTTCCACACCTATGGAGACAGAGGACATCAGAGCCATATTCTTAACAAGACCACAGTTTGGACCGTCTGGAGTTTCATTCGGACATATTCTTCCCCAGTGAGTGGCATGGAGATCTCTTGCCTCAAAATGAGATTGACTTCTGCTCAAAGGAGAAACAACTCTTCTGAGATGAGAGAGAACAGACATATAATTAACAGTATCCATAAGCTGGCTCACACCTGTTCTTCCACCAGGCCACGCTCCCGTTGCCATGGCATGTCTTATTCTCTCCGTTAAGACATCTGCTCTCACAGATTTTTTCACAAATTCTTTTTCTTTTCCCTTCTCGTACCTTCCTCTCACATATGTCCTCTCAAGCTGATACTTTATATCTCTTATAAGCTGTATGAATGATAATCTGAAAAGATCTTTCAGGAGTTCTCCAGCGAGTTTCCATCTTTTATTTGCATAATGATCCTTATCATCCACGCTTCTGAGCCCGAGAGAGAACTCTATTGCTCTTGAAGCCATTATCCCGAGATAATATGCTTTTCTTATTCTATCCTCGGGCTCCACACCTATGTGGGGTAATAGAAACTTATCTATGGTGACCTGTGCTCTCTTAAGCCTGTACTCCTTAAGCTGTCCTATGGCGACCCTCTTTCCTATAACGTCTAAAGCCTCCTCCTGGCTGGTGATATCCATCCCTTCCTCAAGATTGTCCAGAAGCTCTTTCTGTATTACCTCATCTCCCGAAACTGCATTCACAATACTTATATCTTTCTCAAGGCCCAGTGCCTTCATCAATGTCACAAAAGGCAGAGCACCTGGAACACCTGGAAATGACACTCTGAGGAGTCCGTCTCTTTTTCTCTCAACTATGCCCAGAGATCTGAATCCATGTCTGGTGGAAAAAACCTTTGCAATACAGCTCTCCTTTCTCTCATCTTCCTCCACGAGGATTCTGTTGGATGCAAGATCCTCTATAGCGACTATCACCCTCTCTGCACCGTTGATTATGAAATAACCACCGGGATCTATTGAATCTTCCTTATTGTATACAAGCTCATCTCCACCCATCTTATTCAGAAGGCATATCTTTGATTTGACCATTATGGGAAGTTCACCTATGTTTACCTCAACGGGCTCAAGTCTTTCTCCATTAACAACGGGGTACATCTCCAAGAATAGTGGCGCTGCATAGGTAAGATCTCTCAATCTTGCTTCCATCGGGTACAGAATTCTTCGAGAACCATCTGCCTCCTTTGTTCTTGGCTGATCAACTCTTATTTTCCCAAATTCTACATAAAAGTCCTCAATATCTGTCTCAATCTTTCCTATTTCATCTACAACTTCCTGAAGTCCTCTATCCACAAGATCATTATAGGAATCTAAGTTCTGTCTTACAAAACCTTCTTCATCAAAAAAAGATTTAATAACAGGCCATTTATTCATTCTACCACCCTTCAACTACCAACCTATAGTACTCAGATACTCCAGCAGGCGAATTTTTCCTGATGATCTTCAAAACCTGTCCCGGCTTAGCACCGATAAGTTTTACCACAGGATCGTCTGATCTGATCAGAGGTAATTCCTCTTTTTTGATATGATACTTCTTTAGAATCTCTTCTACTTCTTCCTCACTCATTATAATGTGCTCAGGCACCATTTCATGTTCTAAAATATTTATTTTATTCATGTTTTTCCCCTGGAATTTATTGCAGGCTCGTGAAAATGATCTCCTATGATATTGAGCTTGTATCTTGTATATATGAGCGGGCCCGACGGGATTCGAACCCGCGACACCCGGCTTAAAAGGCCGGTGCTCTAGCCAGACTGAGCTACGGGCCCATGGCGCCCGGGCCGGGATTTGAACCCGAGTCACGGGAGTGACAGTCCCGTATGATAGGCCGGACTACACCACCCAGGCACTATCGGCACTACTGCTTTCTTTTTAAATCTAAGTTTATGAAGAGCCGGCGGCGTATTGAAGTTCCCGCCAGAAGGCAGTACAGTCCAATACGCAGGAAGGCTTAACTTCCGTGTTCGGCATGGGAACGGGTGTATCCCTTCCGCTATGACCGCCGTACAAATGATAGGTGTTATAACAGTATATTTAAAGCTTTCGGTTGGTCTGTATCAGTCTTTTCTGAGCCTGTATATTTGAAATGAGCGGACCCGGCGGGAAATGAGACTTCGAAGAAGGATCATCTTCGACGGGTTGGGGAATGAAATGAGCGGACCCGGCGGGATTCGAACCCGCGACTTTCGGCTTAGAAGGCCGACGCCATATCCTGCTAGGCCACGGGCCCATTTAAGCAAATATCTTGGTCTTGGATATCTCCACCCTTTTGAGTGGATATATCTTTTTTGCCTCTCTGTAAGCTGCAGATGCTATCTTCCCGAGTACAAGCTCCAGAACAAACTGTTCAATATCCTTGTTACTGGCTTCCTGCTTAATGACATTCCCCAGAATGTTTCTTATCTCTTTCTCACGGGATTGCTGAACTCTCTTGGCTGTGATGGCTGTTACCTGAACTCTGGCTTTTCTTCCGTCCTTTGTTTTCACATCCATTATCCTGTCAACCTTGGTCGTATTTCTTCTCACCTGAGATCTCATGTAAGACCTCAGAAGCTCCTGTTTTTTTAACTCTGTGTATGCACTCTCCCCTTTGACATCTGTTATCTTGAAAAATAGTTTCACATGTGTTTTTGTAAAGTCTCCCGTAAGATCTCTCAGAGTAGTCTCTATTACCCTCCCTATCAGCTGCTCAGGCTCTGTGGCAGGGATATCTGCTATCTTCTGATTTCCGAATATCTTTGGAGCATAAACACTATACCATTTTTTTAATTTCCATGGATCTTTCTTCTTTAAAGTTTTCTTTGCCATATTTCTCACTCCTTCATTATCTCAGCAGACTTGATACAGACAAGTACATCATCAATCACATTTTTAAAGGTACCTATACTTTCGGATTTCACCTTAGTTATGAATATATTTCTGTTACTATATGTTTCTATCAGGGTGGCTTTTAAAGGTTTTTCATTATCAACGTCTATTGCTTCTGCCACTGAAGAGGCTATCTTCTCGTTTTCATAATCAAACATGAGTTCTCCCTCTATCAAAAATCCTTTTTTAAGCTGTTTTTTTATCTCAAAATCCAGTCTTTCTATGAACTCTTCAGCATCACCATGATAAATAGCTCCAGAAGCGATATCATGTCCCCCACCCTCACCTTTTCCATTTACAGCTATTTTCAAAGCTTCACCCAAATGCAGCCCCTGGGAAACAAGTTCTTTTGTTCCTCTTGCAGATATTTTTAGATTATCTTTTTTTGATATGACGATCACCGGTTTGTCATTGAAGATCTTGATCAGAAGGGTGGATAGAGGTCCTGTGAGATTTCTTTTTGTATTTGTAAGGATAAAATATGCAGATCTTTTCCTGTTTTCTTCGATAATTTTGTCTTTGTTCTCTAAAAAGTGCTTTAGAGCTCTATCCAGTTCCCTGTCGTATTTCTCATAGATCTTTTTGGCTTCTTTTATTGCCTCTTTATTCTGAATGCATACCTGAAGTCCAAGATTTTCTTTATCAAGCGTTCCACATGCATTTAAGAGAGAGGAGAAGTATTCTCCATCCTTCAGATCATCCTCAACATTTTTGATGAATATATTTTTTCCATATCTCTCGAATATTCCCTTTCCTTCCTTGATAATCTCCAGATTCAACCCCTGAAATGGATCATTCTGTTTATCTCCTATTGCACCGAGTATTGCAAGGTAACTGTACTTTTTTATTTCAGGATAGAGATTCTTACAGAACAAATATGCAGCCCCTGATCCTGAAAGATCGTAAGCGCCATTGTATCCAAAAAGATGTGGATTGAGAATATTGCCTTTACAGTTCTTTACAGGATGGTGATCCAGAATTATGTAGTATTTAAATTTTTCTTCTATCTCCTCACAGAAGCTGCTACCAAGATCAGAAAATACCACAAGATTGTCTCCCACAATCTTTTTCAATTTATTCAGGGTCTCTGTATATATCTGGGAAACTATTCTTGTTTCCACTTTTTTATAGCGGGATAGTGTTATATAAAGCAATGCACATGCAGCGATCCCATCCGTGTCTTTATGAGAGACAATATAGATCTTATCAAACTTGGAAAGATTATTTAAAAAAAAAGAAGCAAGTTCGGCAGCTTTTTTCTGGATATTCTCCAAAAAATCACCTTACGATAAGCGCTGCCTTTTCAGGATCGTATCTCCAGTCTTCTGGAAGTTTTTTTGTTCTTCTGTAATATTTTACAAGTCTTTTTATCTTGGATTCTGTCAGTTCCAGTCCTCTTTTTGAATGATAATCCTTCTTATTCTCTTCAAGATGTTTTCTGATCCTGACAGCCTTTCTTATCAGATTCAGAAGATCTTCAGGATATTTTGGCTTCATATCGTTGTCTTCAAGTATTTCTGTGATTTTTTTTCCTGTGATAAGCTTTACATCAGGTATTCCATACTGATCTCTCAGTATTAAACCTATCAAGCTTGAAGAAACACCTTCTTTTCCTAATTTGACAACTAATGCCTCTACCTCCTCCTTTTTATACTCCACCCATGGGGGAGGAGACATCCTGGGAGGATGCTTTGATCCTGACTTTCCTTTTTTTCTTGAGTGCATTCTTGCCATTTTTTCACCTCTGTTTTAAATATTGAACGAAGCTTTTTAAGGCTTTTCCTCTGTGAGAATACTGATTCTTCTCTTCTGTCGTCATCTCTCCAAATGTCTTCTCACAGCCCTGAGGAATGAATATGGGATCATATCCAAATCCATGATCTCCTCTCATCTCCTCAGATATCCTTCCTTTGCATTCCCCTTTAAAAATTTTTGCCTCTCCATCATAGTATCCAATAACAGCTCTGAAGACAGCATCTCTCATTTTAATGTTTTCCATGAGCTTTATAATGCCTTCGTTTCCTATTGTGGTAAATACAAATTTGGAGAAAACACCTGGAAAGTTCTTCAGACTCTTAATGAACAATCCTGAATCCTCCAGAAAGAAAGTATCAAACTTATCTCTGAGATACTCTATTCCATATCTGACAACCTCCTCCAAGGAATCACTCTGTATCTCTGGATATCCTGGGTTTTTCTGGATCAGTTTAAATCCCAAGGGGGTTATAAGTTTTTCTGCTTCTTTGAATTTGTTTTTATTGCTTGTTATAAAGACTATCTCTTCTGACATATCTTCCTCTCCTCTCTATCTCTCTTATTCTGTTTAATATTTCTCTCTTTTTTTCCTCTCCAACTACCTCCTCATATCCTTTCATTACATTCTCAAAATCTTCCATAAAATGTTCATAATGTGTAGACTGGAAAGCTTCTTTTAACAGATGCATATCCACTCCCTGCTTCTCTATTTCCTTGGAGAACTCCCCAAGACCAAAATCTATGAAATATATCTCATTATCTCTATAAATCATGTTTGAAGTAGTTAGATCTCCATGGATAATACCATTTTTATGAAGTTTTCCTATCATATTTCCTATTTTTCTGCATATATTCTTTCTTCTTTCAGAGTCGATCTTTTCAAGAAATTCCTTTATTCTTTCACCCTCAACATACTCCATAACAATGTAACATTCATCAAGGTCTACTTCGAATATAGCAGGTGTCCTGACATATTTTTTGGCTTCATGTATCAATCTCGATTCCAGAACAGTTCTTGATCTTCGCAGATGGAGATCCATCTCTCCAAGGCGGTAGCCTTTTTTCACTCTTTTTTTGATTACAACTTTTATATTGAGGTCTCTGCTTGGAAAATAGAGATCTTTAAACTCCCGCATCTCAAGAATGGCTTCAGCCCCTCTTCCTATGATAACCATGTAACATCTACCTCATCTGTTCTCCATTTCTGCTTTACCGCTGTATCCTCTATCCTCATTCTTTTTCCACTTTTATACTCGATCATCCCCTGATATGCAATCATGGCTCCATTGTCCCTGCACAGATCAAATGGTGGGACATAAAATCTATCTCCTCTCTCTTTACACATTATCTCACACATTTCCCTGAGTCTTGGAGATGCAGCCATTCCCCCTGTTAAAAGCAGTTCTCTTTTTCCTGTATGAGCTAAAGCTCTCTCTGAAGCTTCCACTACAGTGGAAAAAGCAGTTTCCATAAGAGAAAAAGCAATATCTTCTTTTTTTTCTTTTCCTAAGTATTTCAATGCTTCTGTCAGCATACCACTGAAGGAAAAATCCATTCCTTTTATAGTATACGGTATATGTAAATATTTTTTTCCTTTTGAGATAAGATTATCCATCTCTTTTCCGCATGGAAACTTCAATCCCAATGCTCTTCCAAATGTGTCCTGCATATTTCCTATTCCTATATCAAGCGTTTCTCCAAAAACTCTGTATCTCTTAGCTGTATATGCTATTATCTGTGTATTCCCTCCAGAAACATATAGAGTTACAGGATCCCTCGCTTCTGTTGTAAACTTTCCTATTTCTATATGGCTCACACAGTGATTTACGCCTATAATGGGTATTTCAAGCCTCAGAGAGAGTGTCCTTGCTGCTGTGGCACCTATTCTCAGGCATGGACCTATTCCAGGACCCTGTGAGAAACTGATAAGATCCAGATTCTCCAAGGATACTCCACTCTTTCTCAGTGCTGACTCAAGGACACCCTTCAAAACCCGGGCATGATGATCAGCAGCTTTTCTGGGATGAATCCCCTCTCCTGAATAAACAGAAGATTCATTCGCCAGAACTTCCTTTTCATTTACAATACCTATACCAAGTGTATGCGCAGTACTCTCAATTCCAAGAGATATCATTGATTTTATGTATCTTTCTGAGTTTAAAAATGATAGTGTGAAGAACAGAGTTGTTCAGAAATACTGAAAACAACTCTAACAAATCAAAAATAAAAAAGAAATTTTATCTCTTAAAGCTTACTCAGGGCGTCATTCAGTAATTTTATTGCCTCCAATAGTTCGTTGTTTGCGTATATGGAGTTACCTG